>NZ_JHEG04000001.1:7030477-7330477 GCF_000760695.4 Tolypothrix bouteillei VB521301
GCTAATGGTGAGACCAGCCCTGTAGGCGGGTTTCCCGCCGTAGGGGACTGGTGAGACCAGCCCTGCAGGCGGGTTTCCCGCCGTAGGGGACTGGCGAACCCGAAGGGCGAACCCGAAGGGCGAACCCGAAGGGCTAATGGCTAATTGCTAATGGCTAATTGCTAATGGCTAATTGCTAGTAAGAACTAACAACTAATAACTGACCAAATACATGAAACTATATCAATTCATCATTTCATTACTACTAACAGTTACACTTGCTATTTGCTTTGTATCTCCCGCTTGGGCTTTTTGTGGATTTTATGTTGCTAAGGCTGATAGTAAACTGTATAACAAAGCTTCACAAGTTGCGATCGCTCGAAGTGGCGATCGGACTGTTCTCACGATGGCAAATGACTATCAAGGGGAAGTCAAAGATTTTGCAGTTGTCGTACCCGTACCTACTGTAGTTAAAAAAGACCAAGTTCGAGTTGCTCTCCCCAAAATTCTCGAACGTTTGGATGCTTTTAGTGCGCCGCGATTGGTAGAGTATTTTGACTCTAACCCTTGCGAGCAAAATTACCCAGAAGCTATGGATGCTTTACCAGCACCAATAGCTAGAAGTGCAGGTTCTGCAAGGAGAGAGCGGAATGACAGTTTGGGTGTAACTGTCGAAGCCCGCTTTAATGTTGGTGAATACGACATTGTGATTCTGAGTGCTAAAGAATCAGGCGGATTGGAAACTTGGTTGAATCGTAACGGCTACAAAATCCCTAAAGGAGCAAAACAATTACTTCAACCTTACATCCGTCAAAAAATGAAGTTTTTTGTTGCCAAAGTCAACCTAGATAAATTTGAAGAAACAGGATATCAGTTTTTGCGTCCGTTGCAAATTTCTTACCAATCGCCTAAATTTATGCTGCCCATTCGGTTGGGAATGATTAATTCAACCAACGAGCAAGATTTAATTGTCTATATTTTATCGCCTAAAGGACAAGCTGAAGTTACAAATTACCGAACTGTGAAAATCCCCTCGGATGCAAATATCCCTCTATTTGTGAAACAAGAATTTGGTAAGTTTTACCAATCCATGTTCCAAACTGCCTACACGCGAGAAGATAAAAAAGTCGCTTTTTTAGAATATGCTTGGGACATGAGCAATTGCGATCCTTGTTCTGCCGATCCTCTCAACCGTGAAGAACTCAAGCAAGCAGGCGTATTTTGGCTCGATGATGTCTCTCCAGAGAACAGACCGGTACCCCGTCCTAGAGTGGTGCGCCCTCCGATTGTGTCCGATAATGTTTTTATAACCCGTCTGCACGTGCGTTATACCCGAAATAAATTCCCAGAAGACTTAATGTTTCAAGAAACCTCGAACCGCGAATCTTTCCAAGGACGATACATTTTGCAGCATCCTTTTACAGGGGAAATGAACTGTGAAAGTGGTAGACAATACAAACAGTCTTTGCCGAAACGTTTTGAAAGGGAAGCCCAAACTCTTGCAAAATTGACCAACTGGAACATTCAGGAAATTCGCAAAAAAATCAAGCTAGGGGCTAAAGTGTGAAGTATAAAGTATAAAGTATGAAGTTAACCTCCTTAATTCATTGAGGAGGCTTCATCCATTTAGCAACTGATTCTTCATCTTCTTTTTTGCAATCATCTCTATGAACATAGAAGAAATTCGATTGGGACAACTCAAACACTTGCCTGGTGCTTCTTTAGAAGACGAAGATTTATCAAATCTCGATTTAAACCGCATTAATCTTGCTGGTGCAAACCTTGTTGGCGTAAATTTCACAAGTTCCAAACTTGAGGGCGGACATTTAGAAGGCGCTAATTTGATGGGCGCAATTCTGGTACAAGCTGACTTGCGAGCAAACCTTATGGGAGCAAATTTAATGCAAGCAGATTTAACAGAAGCTGACTTGCGAGGTGGTAACTTCCGGGGTGCTAACTTAATGGGCGCGAGATTGAGTGAGGTATCTTGTGCTGGTGCTTTTTTAAGTGGGGCTAATTTAATGAATGTTAACTTACAAGGTGTTGACTTTCGCGGTGCCGATTTGCGTGGTGCGAATTTAACTGGGGCAAATCTTAAAGGCGCAGATTTAAGCCGTGCAGATTTACAAGGAGCTTTGTTAAGTGAGGCAAATTTAGAAGAAGCTGATTTGCGAGGGGCAAATCTTGCGGGGGCAAATCTCACAGGCGCAAACTTACTCTGTGCTGAATTAGATGGTGCTAATTTGAGTGGTATTAATTTAGACAGGGCGTGTTTGGCAGGAACAGTGACAGAAGAGTAAGGTAGGCAGTGTTCGCAGTGAGATATCAGTGGGCACTGCCCACCTAATAAAAATTTGTTGCTTAACACTATCAAGTAATTATACTGTGTTATGTCTTACACGTACAAGGCATACTGACTGTTATAAGCCAATGTTTGGAGAAGAAGTCAGTATGAACGTGAATGTAGCAGTAGATGTAACCATCACAGAACAATTGCCTTTTAAATTGGCTGAAACAGAGAGTCTTACCAATACTTCTTCTGGGGACTATAAAGCAACAAGCTTTGACGGTGGTGCTTCAGACACGTTGGATTTTAAAACTGTTCTCGAGCGTTACCAAGAGTTACAAGAATATGCCCAACAATTAGAAGAGACACTAGCCTTATCCGATGGACAGCATCAAATCCTAGCATCCATTGCTCAGGGAAAGCCATTGGGAACTGTTTTAGAGGAGTTAGCCCTGTTAATTGAATCGCGCTCAAAACAGACAGTCTTTTGTTCCTTTTTATTTGTTGAAGATGGCAAACGGTTGCGCCACGGTGCAGCACCCAGTTTGCCCGCAGAATATAATGCAAAGATTGATGGTATCGAAATTGGACCAATGGTAGGTTCCTGCGGTACTGCTGCTTACCATAAAGCTTCGGTCATTGTAGAAGACATTGCCACAGATCCGTTGTGGGCAAAATTTCAAATTGCTTTGGACTATGGTTTGAAAGCGTGTTGGTCTACACCCATTCTCTCAGCAGACGGACACGTGCTGGCAACTTTTGCAATGTACCATCCCTTCCGCTACAAACCAACTAACCACGATCGCGCACTCCTTGAAAAAGCAACATATTTAGCACGAATTGCAATTGAACGGCATTTAGTAGAAATTACTCTCAGACACCAAGCAGAAAAATTAGAGCAAGCTTTAAAGAACCTCCAGCAAACCCAGATGCAACTCGTGCAAAAGGAAAAAATGTCAGCTTTAGGTAACCTTGTCACGGGTGTTGCTCACGAAATTAACAATCCTGTTGGTTTTTTATTGGGGAATCTACAGCCAGCACAAGACTATGTGAAGGATTTGTTGAGGTTGCTTGACCTTTATCAGCAAGAATATCCCCATCCCAACGTCTCCATCGAGTCTGAAATTAAGGCTGTTGACCTCCAGTATTTACGGGAAGATCTGCCCAAACTGTTAAGTTCCATGCAAATTGGTATCAAGCGCCTTCACAGTATTAGCACCAGCTTACGCACCTTCTCCCGCGCTGATAAGGATTACAAAGTCCCCTTTAATATCCATGAAGGGCTTGAGAGTACGCTGCTGATTCTCAAACATCGATTAAAAGCTAACGACGATCGCCCGATAATTGAAGTTATTACTGAGTATAGCGAATTACCAGTAATTCATTGTTTCCCAGGACAACTTAATCAGGTTTTTATGAATCTTCTAGCAAATGCGATCGACGCCTTGGAAGAATCAAATCAAGGGCGCAGTTTTGCCGATATTTCAGCCAATCCCAATCGTATTGCGATTCAAACCTTGCAGTTAGATAGCGATCGCGTGAGAATCCGTATTACCGATAACGGTATTGGTATGACTGAGGAAGTTAAACAGCGTATCTTCGACTACCTTTATACAACTAAAGCTGTAGGTAAGGGAACTGGGCTGGGGTTGGCGCTTGTCCGTGAAATCGTTGTAGAAAGACACGGCGGGGAAGTTGAGGTGAATTCCTTACCCGGTCAAGGAACTCAATTTACCGTCGTGTTACCGATTAACAACAACCCGTGCTCCACGCTTAGTGACATTGAAATCTCTAAGAAGACTTCATGATTTCTACGTGATAATACTGTATTAAATTCTCAAATATAATGTTATCAATCCAACATAACACAAATAATACTTAAGCATCTATCAAAAAAAATGATATCCTCAGAAAATTCAAATCAAATTCGGGGATTTTGTTCGCGAAGTGACGCTGAAAGCGGCTTGGAGAGTGAAACTGGCGGACTGTGTGAAGCAGAATCGGGCACAAAATATGCTCTGCGATCGCCAGAAGATACACTAGAACAGCTAGAAGCAAGCCATAACTTGCTAAAAGCCCTAACTGTCGCTCAGTCTCAGTTTATAGTTGACGCCAATCCACGCATTCTGTTTGACAATTTACTAGACAATCTTTTAGAACTCACAGAAAGTGAATACGGCTTTATTGGAGAAGTTGTTTATACAGATAACGGTCAACCTGAGTTGGAAGCACACATGAAAGTCCGAGGTCAGCCCTATCTCAGGACTTACACCATTACCAACAATACTGGGAATGATGAAACAAGAGCTTTTTATGAAGAAAATACCCCAAAGGGGATGGAATTTTACAATCTCAAAACCTTCTTTGGAGAAATCTTGGTTACGGGTCAACCCGTGATTGCCAACCATCTCACTACCGACCCCAATAGGGGAGGAACACTGGAAGAGCATCCACCTTTAAAGGCGTTTTTAGGCTTGCCCTTTTTCATGAAAGAAAAGCAATTACTGGGTATGGTGGGAATCGCTAACCGTCCCGGTGGTTACGGTAAATCTTTGATAACCTACTTAGAACCATTTTTGCTAACCTGTAGCAACGTCATAGCCGCCCACCGCAATGACAAACGCCGACAGCAAGCAGAATCCGCATTACTTCGGCGGACAATCGAACTTCAACAGGTACTCGATCAATTATTACAAGAAGTAGTTGAACGCAAACAAGTAGAAAATGCATTGCGTGAAAGTGAAGCGAGAGAACGTCAAAAAGCGGTAGAACTCCAAGAAGCGATAGAACAGCTAAAACGTACCCAAAGCCAATTGGTTCAAACAGAGAAAATGTCTAGCTTGGGGCAATTAGTGGCAGGTATTGCTCATGAAATTAACAACCCTGTTAATTTTCTTTGTGGTAATCTTAATTACGTAAATGAGTATAGTAAAAATTTGCTGAGTCTTATTGAGAAGTATCAACAATATTATAATCTCAAACCAAACCCAGAAATTGAAGATTTGTTAGAAAAATTCGATTTAGATTTTATCAAACAGGACTTACCAAAAGTCATGTCTTCAATGAAATTTGGAATTGAGCGCATTCATGATATTGTTGTTTCTCTAAGAACTTTTTCCCGATTAGATGAAGCTATTATCAAAACTGTCAATATTCATCAAGGTTTAGATAGCACGCTCTTCATATTGCAACACCGACTGCAACAAACATCACAACGCAAGGAAATTCAACTGATTAAAATTTACGATCGCTTACCTCCTATTAGATGTTATGCCAGTCAATTAAATCAGGTATTTATGAACTTGCTTGTCAATGCTATAGATGCTGTAGAACAAAAAATTGAAAGAGCAAAACAAGCAAGTGAAAATTTCTTACCTCAGATTCAAATTCGTACTGAATTACGAGAGGGTGAAAAAGTCGCAATTTATATTGCTGACAATGGGGTTGGCATTCCGGAAACATTCAAGCCACGGATCTTCGATCCCTTCTTCACCACTAAACCTGTTGGTAAAGGTACGGGGTTGGGCTTAGCCATTAGTCATCAAATTATTGAGAAACACCAAGGTGAATTGCGCTGTATTTCAACAGTAGGTCAGGGTACAGAGTTTATTATTGAGATTCCTTTGAAAATAGGGATTAGGGGTTAGGGGAAACGATCTTCTTCCCCGTTCTACTCCCTTGTCTTAATTTTGGTTTTTAACGCTCCTGGTTGAGAGCTTTGACGCTTCACCCAACTTACCAGCGCGTCCCCGTATAAATAATGCCAGAACAGCCATAAATAACAACCCCATGATTCCAGCCAAAGGATTCCTATTCACACCAGTTACCCAGTCCGGTACTTGTCCGGAATAAGTCATTAAATTCCCAACATTAATAATGTAGTACCCCCAAGCCAAACCCCCATGCAAACCCATTGCTAGACCAAGGCGTCCCCTACACCAGCGCTTACTCCATACCTGCGTTAACCCTAAGAGAACTAAAGCAGGAAATTGAGGAAATGAGTGAATAATTGCTTCCAAAGGTTTAATAAAATGCGATACAGCAAATAAAACTGCATTTACCCAAAGACTTACGTTTGGGCTGTAGTTCCGTTGCAACTCATCAAGCAACCAGCCTCGAAACAGGAGTTCTTCAGCGAACCCTACCGCCAAGCCTACAATTAAACCTTCTAAAACAATTTTCAATAAAAAAACTTCGGGTTGTTGCCAAACCAGCCAACCTAAAATGCCTTCTATTCCAAATAAAACTAAAACACAAATAAAACCGATAGCCAATCCACGCAACAGTTCTACACCATTCTGGCGTGTAAACTCCAAGCCATAGCGCCGCAGTACCTGAGACTCATTGTAAACGTGCTTGCCCCATAGCTTGGTTAAAATCATAAATTCGACATACAGCAACACCATTGTCACAATGCTGACTAGGTTAGTGTCGCGTACATACAAATAAAATGGAGCAGCTAGAGGCAACCACAGGATTAGCAAACACAGCACAAAACAACCCAGCCTAATAGGGGCGGGGCGTTGAGACAAACGGTGAATTTCTGTTTTCAACAACTGTTGTCTTCTACTCTTCAGGTTCTATTGTGCTGGTTAAACCATGATTTTTCAACGTTTCACAATAGAACTCCGCATGTTCTTGGGCGCAGGTAATGACCAAAGCAAGACCATTTGTATGTGCTTCCATCATGATACTAACAGCCTGAGGCTGAGTCAGATTCGGCACAGTAGTCAGTAGAACTTGGACTACATACTCCATAGGGTTGTATTCGTCGTTATGGAGCAAAACTTTATATCGAGGCGCTAGCTTGCGCGATGTTGAACGCTTTTCTAGGGTTTCGACAGACACGGCTCTTTGCTCTTCTTTTACAGGATTAGTACAACGAAAGTTATTGAAATGATGACTTAACACTTGTTAATCTATTCTATAACATAGCTATGCAACAAGTGTTTAATTTTTTGCATTTTGAATTTTTTGGTATGTATGAAAATAGGGGCTAGGGGTCAGTTTTTCCCGCCCAAGCTGAAACATGGACGATCGCCCGAACTTTCAACCCGGTCAAATTGTGTCTTTAGAGCACGGTAACAAGAAGTTGTACGCAGAAGTTATTCAAGTGGTAACCTCTCGTCAGTTATGTTGGGTGCGTCCTTTACTGTTGGTTACCTTTACCCAAGAAGACTCCCCTGCGATCGCTGACTTGCGGGATGCATCTGACTTACTCTGGTCTGTGGGTTTATTTCAACCTGCTTTGGACGTAGAAGTTATTGGTTTGTTAAGTCAGGTTTTGGCTAAGGAACCCAAACCCGGACATGAAACCGTCGCCAAACACCAACTCAATCAATTTCTTCACCAAATTTGGCGATCGCAAAGGAATTATGAATTATAAATTATGAATTATGAAATTTTCTTATTCATAATTCATAATTCATAATTTATAATTCATACCTGATTCCCGCATCACGCATCCGTTGAAGGGCTTCTTCGATGCGTTCTTCAGGGAGAGTCAGGGCTATGCGGAAAAAACCTTCTCCCGATTCGCCATAACCTATACCAGGCGCAACAATAATGCCGCATTTGTCAAGGAGTAGTGTGACAAATTCTGTAGAGGAATATCCTTGAGGAACGGGAACCCAAAAATACAGGGTTGCTTTGGGTGCTTCAATAGACCAACCTAACGATCGCAATCCTTGAACGAGAATTTCGCGTCGGTTTTGATAAACTGCTGAAACAGACTTGAGTTCTTCTTCACTCGCACAAAAAGCTGCGATCGCACTCATTTGAATTGCTCTAAACACTCCAGAATCGATATTACTCTTGACCTGTTTTAAAGCACCAACAGCTTTAGCGTTTCCTGCTACAAATCCAATGCGCCAACCAGCCATGTTGTAAGACTTAGACAAACTGTGAAACTCAATTGCTATATCTTTTGCTCCAGGAATTTGCAGTACGCTTGGCGGTTTGTAATTGTCGTAGGCAATTTCTGAGTATGCGTGGTCGTGACATAACAAAATATCGTACTGTTTACAAAATGTAACTAGTTCCTCGAAAAATTCTAAAGTCGCGATCGCACCTGTGGGATTGTTAGGGTAATTTACCCATAACAGCTTACTCTTATGGGCTATTTCTTCCGGGATAGAAGTTAAATCGGGTAAAAAATTATTTTCTGCCTTTAGAGGCATGGCATATGGTTCGCCACCCACGAAAATTGTAGATGTCCGATATACTGGATAGCCTGGGTCAGGAATCAGGGTGTGGTCTCCTTCTTCTACGAATGCTAAGAACAGATTGTGGATGGATTCCTTGGAACCAACAGAAGATATTATTTCCGAGTTGGGATCTAGATCTTCCACTTTGAATCTACGTTCCATCCACCGAGCGGCTGCTTCACGAAAATCTTTGGTTCCTTGATAAGGTGGATAGGCGTGGCTAGAAGGGTTATCGATTGCATCATGCATTGCCCTAACAACGCGAGCAAGTGTGGGTTTATCTGGATCGCCTTTTGCTAAATTGATGACGTCAATACCCTGGGAAACAAGTTTCGCTTCCTTGCGATCGATCTGGGCAAATAGGTAATGGGGAATTTTTTCTAAGCGTTTGGCAAGCTGCATGGCAACTGTTACGGACTACTTTATGAACTGGAAAAGCATTGTTCTCACAGTTTACGCCATTACAGTCAGTAGTTAATCAGAAATATATTTTCTTTTCGATCGATAGTAATAGTCTTAGAGGGTATGTGAAATATTTTTAGTGCTGTATCAAAGTTTTGCAGAGAC
The DNA here is from genome assembly GCF_000760695.4 of Tolypothrix bouteillei VB521301. GTDB lineage: Bacteria > Cyanobacteriota > Cyanobacteriia > Cyanobacteriales > Nostocaceae > Scytonema > Scytonema bouteillei_A. The sequence goes on from NZ_JHEG04000001.1 coordinate 7,039,517, forward strand.
ACCCAAATCCCCCGTTTTAAGGGGGACTTTAGGAATATTTTTTAATAAAGGTAATAAGTAGGTTGAAGCTAATATAAAGTCAGCAGGCAAAGAAATATAAATTGTTACCCGTCCCAATTTTTATCGATCGAAGACTGGTTCTCAATCGCTGTTAAGAAATGCTTGGAACTAACTGAATGCGCCCAGCATCCATCTCTGCCATAAGTAATTCTAATGCTTCATAGTCTATATCGGAAATATATCCCGTCTGCGTTAACTCCCAGTTAATTTCGTTTTCTATTTCAGGAGTTAGTTTTTTGATATCAAGAGCTTTTTCTACCAAGAGACGAATAGAATATCTGGTTTTCATACAAAAATAAGCGTAATATCCTAAATTGTTATTCTCCACGAGAAGATTTTGTATAAAAAGCGATCGCAAACCCCGCTTTTTTGTGACCTAGATCACAGCTTTTTTTAACATTGAGTTTGCTGGAAAGCCAAAAGACATAGTGAAAAAAATGTATACAAAACTTATAAGTTTTCTCATTTTAAATCTCGAAATGGTCTTAGAATCATAGCTTACATGAGTCTTTCTCTACAAAGCAAGTAAAACCATTTTTTCTTTATTAAACTTATATCCAGAATCTTAGAATGAGTTCCCTTGAATGTATATTTAAATACAGTTTTTTGTGAATTTGAGACAATCTTTAAAGAGAACGGCTGTGGCAATAAAGATTCAGCAAAGAGGCGTAGGACAAATGGTCGATGTGAGGAAAAAAAGATTATGGTCAAATACATCTATCTTTAAAATTTCATGAACCAAACATAGGATGTCACAATGTTGTTAATAGATTATCCAAAAATTGCAGTTATTCGCCCACAAGGTAGTTTAAGCGGCTCAAAAGCTCTAGAGTTAGATAAAGACCTGAGGACTACCCTAGTAAAAGAAGATATTTCTGTCTTACTGTTAGATTTACAATATGTAGAATCTTTAGATTGCTCTGGGTTGATGGCATTGGTGTCTGCACTGAAATTGGCTCAAACCAAGAGAAAGCGTTTTAGCCTCTGCTGCGTCCCTGCTCCATTAAGAATGATTTTTGAACTGACACAACTCGATACAGTTTTTGAAATGTTTGATTGCGAGGCAGAATTTGAAGCCACTTGTGAATCTGTACGCGAGGCAGAATTTGAAGCCACTTGCGAGTCTGTAGGGGAACCAGCACTGTTGTGTGCCTGAAATTAGGAAAATAAAACGAGCGGCTCGCCACCAAACACCGAATCAATGCTAAGGTTGGAGGGGAGTATCTGTATTATAAGGTAGCTCGAAGATAGCACAGTGGCTGTTGCATTTGAAAAGTTAATCTCACCGGATATATTAAAGCCAGCTCGTTACCTAGGTAACGAGCTCTTAGCAGTTCATAAGCCTTGGGACTCCGCAGTAGTACGCTGGGTACTTACCTACCCAGAAGTCTATGAAGTTGGTGCCGCAAATCTAGGGCATGTTATTCTCTATAACATTCTTAATACCCAGCCGCGCCAGTTATGCGATCGTTCGTATCTACCAGGAACGGACTTAGCGGCGAAGTTAAGAGCAACAAACACACCGTTGTTTGCGGTGGAATCCAAGCGAGCGTTGAGCGAATTTGACATTTTAGGATTTAGCCTCAGTTATGAGTTAGGGGTAACCAACATTTTGGAGATGTTGGATTTAGCTGGTATTCCTTTAACTTGGCGGGAACGTATGGAAGGGACTGGGGATAGGGGACTAGGGGACAAGGAAGACAAGGGGGACAAGGAAGACAGTTATACCTTATCTCCCCCCTCTCCCTTGTCTTATCCTTTAATCTTCGCGGGTGGACAAACGGCGACGTCCAATCCCGAACCCTATGCTGATTTCTTTGATTTTGTTGCATTGGGGGATGGTGAAGAACTTCTACCAGAAATTGGTTTGATTTTGGAAGAAGGTAAGAAAGCAGGGCTCAATCGTACAGAGTTATTGCTGGAGTTAGCACAAATACCGGGCGTGTACGTTCCTCAGTTTTACGATATGGCGGAGGACGGTTCGGTTCATCCCAACCGCCCGGATGTTCCCAAAAAAATCTTGCGCCGAGTCGCAACTCCCATACCCGCCTACTCCATTGGCTTGGTTCCCTACATCCAACCAGTCCACGATCGCCTGACAATTGAAATACGTCGCGGTTGTACCCGTGGCTGTCGCTTTTGTCAACCGGGAATGCTGACTAGACCGGCGCGAGATGTAGAACCGGAGCGCGTGGTTGAAGCAATTGAGCAAGGAATGCGGCAGACGGGTTATAATGAATTTTCCTTGCTATCTCTCAGTTGTTCTGATTATTTGTCTCTGCCAGCTGTAGGGATGGAAATTAAGAACCGTCTCAAAAATGAGAACATAACTCTTTCTTTACCAAGCCAACGAGTAGACAGATTTGATGAAAATATTGCCAATATCTTGGGTGGTACAAGACAAGGGGGATTGACTTTTGCACCAGAAGCTGGTACGCAACGGATGCGCGATATTGTCAATAAAGGATTGACAAATGAAGAACTGTTGCGAGGTGTAAAAACGGCTTGGGAAAAAGGTTGGGACAAAATTAAGCTGTACTTTATGATTGGCTTACCCGGAGAAACTGATGCTGATGTTTTGGGTATTGCGGAAACAGTAAGCTGGTTGCAACAAGAGTGTCGGGCAAATCGGAGAAAACCTCTGTCGTTAAACTTAACAATTTCTAATTTTACGCCCAAACCCCATACTCCTTTTCAGTGGCACTCAGTTTCAACAGCAGAGTTTAAACGCAAGCAAGGCTTATTGCGGCAAGCATTTCGCCGTATGAAAGGAGTGAAGGTGAATTTCACCGATGTCCGGATTTCAGCAATGGAAGATTTTGTAGGACGAGGCGATCGCACCCTTGCTCGTGTGGTCCGTCGTGCTTGGGAACTAGGTGCTGGAATGGACTCTTGGTACGAGAATATAGAAAAAGCATACAGCGCATGGGGAACTGCGATCGCAGAAGCAGGTTTGGATTGGAAATACCGCCTGGTTGAAAACGGTGAATGGAATTTGTTTGGAGTTGAACACACAGGGGAAGAAGGAGACAAGGAGGACAAGGAAGATCCGGTAGAACTTTCTCCTTTGTCTACCTTGTCCCATGCTCTAGACCGACCCCTCCCTTGGGACCATCTCGATACAGGTATCGATAAAAAATGGCTCAAGGAAGATTTACAACGCGCTCTACAAGCAGCTACAGTACCGGATTGCTCTTTTGAAGGCTGTTCTCATTGTGGGGTTTGCAGTACTGATTTTGGTCACAATATAGTGATTTCGCCACCAGAGATTCCTAAATTTGCTGGGGAGTTTGTACCCAACAAAACAAAAGCACAAAGATTGCGTGTTTGGTTTGGTAAACTGGGTAACATGGCTTTAGTCAGTCATTTGGATCTATTGCGCTTGTTCGATCGGGCTTTGCGAAGAGCGGGATTACCAATTTCTTTTACAGGTGGATTCCACCCACATCCTCGTATCGCTATTGCCAGTGCTTTATCTTTAGGAGCAACTAGCAGCGGTGAAATTGTGGATTTCGATCTAACTACACCAATCGAATTGGAGGATTTCCGGCAAAAGCTAGCCGCAGCCTTGCCACCAGATACTCCTTTATATAAGGTGGAACAACTGGATTTAAAAGCACCAGCAGCCAGTCAACTGTTGGAAGCAGCAGAGTATTTGATGACTGTAGCTTGTTCCAATGGAGAAGTGGTTCCTGTACAATGGCAAGGTTGGATTGATACAATAAAAGCAAAAGATGAAATTTTGTGGGAACACACAACCAAGTCTGGTAAGACACAGTTAGTAAATCTGCGCGATCGCTTGAGAGAGTTGGAAATAGTAGAGCCATCAAGTCTGACCTCAACTAATGTCCAAAGCTGTTTTAAACATCAAGAACAATCCGCAGTCGTTCTACGTTATGTAGGCAGTTGTCGCCAAGATGGAACAGTGTTGCGTCCGGAGCAAATTCTGTCTATCCTAGAACAAGTAGCAGGTGCAGAATTTCATCTGCTTCACGTTCACCGCAATCGGCTGGTTTTAGCGGTATAATCTTGGAGAGGGCAATTTGCTAGTGGTTGCCCTCTAAATGCATATCTTGGGAATTGATTTTTGACAAGGTTGCGTTAGAATTAGAGGAAGAGAAATTTTCTGGCGCTGCATTGAGGGATCTGGTTCACTACCCTGGTACTGTTCAGGGCGTAAGAGCAAAGATGTTAGAGTGCGATATTTAGGATTTTATGGGCGTGAAAAACCGCTATCTGATTCATGAAACACTCTCCTTGATAGCTAGAATCTCGATCCAGCAATCAACAACAAGCACCGTAGGCTTCTCTAACTCTATAATTTTTAAAACTACTTTGAGTGCTCGAGCCTTAAGTGGTAAGAGACCTGCATCAAAAATTAACCGGGGACGGGTGCTTAAATTTGCTTAAATAGTATGCAGCCGTTCTAGAATAATCAAAAAAGCCAAGTGCGTTGGGAAGGCGCGTCATCGGGCGGCAATGCTCCCTTGAATATAGTGCCATTGAGTTTCCCAACTTGAAGCAACTAGCGCTTATTGGAAGCGGAAGTTTGAGCAAAGAATCGCAATTTTTATTACAAGCTGCACTGACTCAGGCTTGCTGGGGCTTTTCAAGAACAATAAACCCCAAAGTCTGTTTGTGCCGCCGAGAATTGAGGAACATAATTGAATGCCAAAACAAATTATCATAGCAGAACAGCATCAGATTGCTGCTGTATTTTCTGAAGATCAAATACAAGAACTTGTTGTAGCTACAGGTCATCACCAAATTGGTGATATATATTTGGGTGTAGTTGAAAATGTATTACCTGGGATAGATGCTGCGTTTGTCAATATAGGAGATCCGGAACGGAACGGTTTTATTCACGTAACTGACTTGGGACCCCTACGGCTCAAGCGTACAGCCGCAGCAATCACAGAATTGTTAGTGCCACAGCAAAAAGTGTTGGTTCAAGTGATGAAAGAACCAACAGGAACCAAAGGACCGAGACTGACGGGAAATATTACCTTACCCGGACGTTATGTAGTGCTGATGCCCTACGGGCGGGGTGTAAATTTATCACGGCGAATAAAGAGCGAAACCGAACGCAACCGCTTGCGTGCTTTAGCAATTTTAATTAAGCCCGCAGGTATGGGTCTGCTCGTTCGTACCGAAGCAGAAGGTAAGCCGGAAGAAGCAATCATAGAAGATTTAGAATTACTGCAAAAGCAGTGGGAAGCCATTCAGCAAGAAGCGCAATCAACTCGTGCGCCAGCACTGCTAAATAGAGATGATGACTTTATCCAACGCGTACTGCGCGATATGTACGGTGCGGATGTCAACCGGATTGTGGTTGATTCGAGCACGGGTTTAAAGCGAGTGAAGCAGTACTTGCAAAACTGGAGTGGCGGACAAACTCCACAAGGGTTGTTAATCGACCATCACCGCGATCGCACTGCTATATTAGAGTACTTCCGCATTAATGCTGCTATTAAAGAAGCCCTCAAACCTAGAGTAGATCTACCTTCTGGCGGATATATTATTATTGAACCAACAGAAGCATTAACGGTGATAGATGTCAACTCCGGATCGTTCACGCGATCGGCAACAGCTAGAGAAACCGTTTTGTGGACTAACTGTGAAGCAGCAGCAGAAATTGCTCGCCAACTCCGCTTGCGAAACGTTGCTGGCGTGATAGTCGTTGATTTTATTGATATGGAATCGCGACGCGACCAACTACAAGTTTTGGAACACTTCAACAAAGCACTCAAAGCAGACAAAGCCCGTCCCCAAATTGCCCAACTCACCGAATTGGGCTTGGTGGAACTGACTCGCAAGCGCCAAGGTCAAAACATTTACGAATTGTTTGGCAAAACCTGTCCAACTTGTGGCGGTTTGGGACATGTTGTCCATCTCCCTGGCGAAACTGAAAGCCGTTTACCAACATCACCAGCAGAATTACCAGACCGATTTGCTCCTCTGTCTAATAGAGAGCAACCCCGATTGGCGCAAACAACCAGAGTCCCCGAACCCCGAGAAAGTAATTACGACGGGTATGGAGAACCATCATCCTATGAAACAAGTGGCGAGTTGTCTTCTCTCAATTTAGATCATCATCCCAGCTACCGGGAAATAGGTGAAGATAGAATCAAGCGCCGTATCCGTCGCAACCGCCAGCAAGGGCTGAATGGAGGAAATGGCAAAGAAGAAAACCGGACAATCGGTAGCCCATCACTTTCTTTCGATCAAGACTTCGATCTTGATGACGAACCGGAAATTGGAAGCGTATCAGAAATTCCCTTACCCGTTCCTAAAGGAGCATGGGGCGACAGACCCGAACGGACTAAAATTACCAGGATAGAACCTGTCAAACCAGTGGTAGAACCACCTGAGATTGTCACAGTAGAAATGTCTTCTCCAGAACAGGAAGTTTTTGCTTACACGGGTGCGTCTCCACTGCTGAAATTGAATCGTGAAGTCAAAAATCCCAAGGCAGTTATTATTAACGTTACCCTTCCCGGTCAAAATTCAACAGCAACAGTTACGGAATCAAGTTCTGTAGATGAAGAAGAAGAATCAACCCCGTTACCTATTAGCGAACCACCAACAATCACTCAAACCATAGTTGAGCCAGTGGTAATTCGCAAACCTGTAGAAGCAGAAACAACGGTTGATGAGCCAGTCGTTTCTGAAGCAGTAGATAACTCTGAAGCAAGTGGTAGCATAAGCGGGCGTCGCCGTCGTCGCCGTTCCTCTTCTGTAGACTCCGATTGATTCATCTACCTGGCTCGATCGACCAACTTATGATAGACATAGAGCAAAATGCCGCTTCTTCCAAATTGCCAGCGCCTTTACAAGAAACAAGGTGGTTGGAGTTTTCCACGCTGTTAAATGTTCAAAAACCTATTGCAGGCGTAGATGAAGTAGGTCGAGGTGCTCTATTTGGTCCTGTGGTAGCAGCAGCTGTGATATTACCCAATTTGGCTTTGCCTCATCTTGTGGCTGCTAATATTAAGGACAGTAAAAAGCTGTCTGGTAATCAAAGACGATTGCTCGCCCAACAGATCTGTGAGTTGGCAGTAGACTGGAAAATAGGATTTGCATCCACCGCAGAAATTGACCGGATAAACATTTTGCAGGCAACACTGTTGGCGATGAAGCGGGCTGTGCTGAAATTGAAAATACAGCCTGCTTTATGCTTGATTGATGGCAATCAGTTAGTGAATGATTTACCACTGCCACAACAAACAATAGTTAAAGGTGATGAGTGCTCTTTAGCTATAGCTTCTGCCAGCATTGTTGCCAAAGTTTGGCGCGACGACTTGGTGTTACGACTTGCTTCTAAATATCCCATGTACGATTTAGAACGCAACAAGGGATACGGTAGCCAAAAGCATTTAATGGCATTGCGCCAGTATGGTCCTTCGCTTTTACACCGCAAGTCTTTCCGTCCCTGCCAGAATAATTCGTAATTCGTAATTATTCTGTCACCATCGGTAAGTCTGCGCTTTCGGTTGTCAGGGGTGTTTGCCGTGTTTGTGATAAAGCCCATTGGCGGTAATCGGCTAGTAACTGATACTGCAATCTTTGCTTTATAGTTAGCAAAACACTCTTCAACAATCCATTGCCCGTTGCTTCTAGGATGGCTTTAGGTGTAAAGGAAAATGGAGGTGGTAATTCCACTTGGACTTCTAAATCGGCTCTTCCTTGGAGGTAGGTGCCAGTATTTAGTTGTTCTGGTGCTAAATATCCTTTTAAGTTTAAAGAAAACCGTTGGTTGATATATTCAATACCGAGAATTTCACAACCTACCGATCGCACGCAAATTGTTCCATTTGATTCCGCCGTGACTTTTAAGTCCACAGTGGGCTGAATGCTTAGTGTCATAAAACTTAGAGGACGCAATTTCAGACGAAAGACTTCCTCAGACAGCTGCTGAATGCGATTGGGGTCAAACAATGCCCTAACTAATCGTTGGGGCTGGCGCAAATAGTGTTGAATCGGAATAGGCTGAGCCGGAATTGCGATCGCAACCAATTGAGATGCAGTAAACCGAGTAGGCATGAGAGTATTTAAAAACTTGTTAATTAATTGTAATAGTTTTTAACTTTCTTTGTGTTTTTGTGCAAAAAAACTGAGAGATGTCCTTAATTGTAGGACTTTCGGTCATCAGAAAACAAGATAAAAGTAGTAATGGAGAGCCAAATATAAAATTTATGGCAGCTTTGATAGAAATGGGATATAAAGACCTGTATAAGGAAAAGGTTCTGATGTATTATTAAGAACCTATAAATGTATCTCATTGCGCTACAAAAAACTTCATGACCTTATCGATCGCACATTTAGGACCTCCTGGCACTTATGCGGAACAAGCAGCAATTCTTTATTACAACTGGCTGACTCAAATCTCAGCCCAGAAAGCCATTCTATGTCCGTATCCCAGTATTGCCCAAACATTGCGAGCTGTTGCACAAGGACAGACAAAACTGGCTGTGGTCCCGGTGGAAAATTCTATCGAAGGTAGTGTGACTATGACGTTAGATGCACTATGGCAACTTGATGGTCTGCAAGTTCAGCTAGCTTTAGTCATGCCAATAGTCCATACATTAATTTCTTGTGCTCAAAGTATGGAAGATCTTAAAACCGTTTACTCTCATCCACAAGCCCTAGCACAATGTCAGAGATGGTTGGATAGAGTTCTACCAAAAGTACAATTAATTCCAACAAATTCTACAACAGAAGCATTACTGCAACTCGATCGAGACACAACAGCCGCCGCCATTTCTTCTCAACGTGCAGCACAACTCTATAATTTACCCGTGCTAGCAACTGGGATTAATGATTACCCGGAAAATTGCACTCGATTTTGGGTGATCGGCAAAAATTACATCCCATTTGCCCGCCCTTCTCATTTAGAACGAGCCAGTCACACCTCGCTTGCTTTTAGTACTCCTGCAAATGTACCCGGCGCACTAGCAAAACCACTACAAGTGTTTGCCAGTATAGGAATTAACTTAAGCAAAATTGAATCTCGTCCTACAAAGCGATCGTTAGGAGAATATTTATTTTTTATCGACTTAGAAGCAGATTTATCCGAACCTCAAGTCGAGTCTGCCTTGGCAGAGATAGCGTCTTATACAGAGATCTTAAAAATCTTTGGCAGCTATAATGTTTTGCCAATTCAAGAGTTAGTGGTTAGCTGTTAGTTGTTTATTATCACTACTAGCTACTAACCACTAACAACCAACCAATAACTATTAATTAAAAGTATCTTTGAGAACAGTACGGGCTGCTAAATGATTGCGAGTGGAAGTCAAAATTTCTGATTCTCTTTGCAAACGCTCTGCCGTATCTTGAAGCTCTAACAATGCTTGCTGCTCGGCGGCAACACCATAAAGGTTGCTTGCAATCCAGTAAGATAGCTCTATAGGTAAGTCTGGCAAATCATCAGGTAACTCGATGTTTTGGTCTGTCAGTTTTGCTGACAACCTGACTACATCTCGCAGCAGTTGTTCTACGTCAGTTGCTAAAGGTCTTAAATCTTTTACAGGGGGTTTGTCTTCAATCCACTCGACCAAACCTACCCGGTAGGGCTTTTCTCTGACATACTTGAGAAGACGAAACCTCTGTTGCCCTAACGTTAACATCTTCATCCGATCGTCAGGCATGCGCTGATAGTGAATGATTTCCGCACAGCAACCAACATTAGCGATCGTACCTCTTACCGGATCGACCATCAAAACACCAAACCTGCGATCGCTCTCCAGAATCGTGTTCATCATAATTCTGTAGCGAAATTCAAAGATATGCAGGGGTAATGGTCTAGTAGGGAACAAAACTACTTCTGGCAACGGGAACAGAGGTAGTTCGCAAACAGCAATTTTAGAAGTTGATGTCATGTTTCCTATGTATAAATTTTTCAGTCTTAAATATTTATTTTTCTTTACTTTTCCCCTACTTTCTCATATTCTATCATTTCGACCTTAAAGCAAATAAAAAACCCTGAAAAAATCTTTCTCAGGGCTTTGTTATTTTTTATACATGATTGCGAGTTAGTAGTTGGTAGTTAGTGGTTAGAAATACAAGTGGGTGAGCTGTGCCTACCAACTAACAACTAACTAATAACTATAATTTCACTTCAATATCCACACCAGAAGGAAGATCCAGTTTCATCAAAGCATCGATAGTCTTGGAAGAAGGCTGATAAATGTCAATGATTCGGCGATGGGTGCGGGTTTCAAAATGTTCGCGTGAATCTTTATCTACGTGGGGAGAACGCAACACACAGTAGATACGGCGTTTTGTAGGAAGAGGAATCGGTCCGATAGCTGTCGCATTGGTGCGGTTAGCTGTGTCTACAATCTTCTCGCAAGATGTGTCCAGCAAGCGACGGTCAAAAGCTTGTAAACGAATTCTAATCTTTTGCTGCTGTAGTGTTGCCATTTTTAATTGTCCAGGTTCTGATTGGGTTGGTTAGTGGTTGGTGGTTAGTGGTTAGTAGAACAATTCACAACTAACAACTAACCACTAACAATAAAGCGTGAAAAAAGCAGAGATGTATTATACCATCTCTGCTCCTTTTTTAGTTAAGGTGCAAAGGTACTATTTGAGGATCTTAGAAACAACACCAGCACCGATGGTACGACCACCTTCACGAATAGCGAAGCGCATTCCTTGCTCGATCGCGATGGCGTTGATGAGTTCTACACTCACTTTGATACGGTCACCGGGCATAACCATTTCTGCTTCACTGCCATCATCACTGGTGAAAGCTTTGATGGTGCCGGTTACGTCTGTTGTCCGCACGTAGAACTGAGGGCGGTAGCCAGCGAAGAAGGGTGTTTTGCGACCACCTTCTTTTTCTGTCAATACGTACACTTCACCTTCAAATTGGGTGTGTGGAGTGATAGAACCGGGCTTAGCAATTACCATTCCCCGTTCAATATCATTTTTTTGGATACCGCGCAGTAGTATTCCGGCGTTATCCCCAGCCATACCTTCTTCAAGACTCTTCTTGAACATCTCGATACCGGTAACGGTGGTGCTGCGAGTTGGTTTGATACCAACAAGTTCCACGTTATCGCCGATTTTGACTTTACCCCGTTCAATACGTCCGGTAGCTACTGTACCGCGACCCGTGATGGAGAACACGTCTTCTACTGCCATCAGGAAGGGCTTATCAACATCGCGCTCTGGGGTGGGGATGTAGGAGTCTACAGCATCCATCAGTGAGTATATTTTATCTACCCACTTGTCATCGCCCCGTTGTGTTTTGGGGTTAGCAGTCATTTTTTCCAGCGCTTGCAAGCCAGAACCGATGACAACGGGAATATCATCGCCAGGGAATTGGTAGCTAGAGAGAAGTTCGCGGACTTCCAATTCTACCAGTTCCAAAAGTTCTGCGTCGTCCACCATGTCTTCTTTATTCAAGAAAACAACCAAGCTGGGTACACCCACCTGTCTTGCCAAGAGGATGTGTTCGCGGGTTTGAGGCATGGGTCCGTCAGCTGCGGAAACCACTAGAATGGCACCATCCATCTGAGCAGCACCGGTGATCATGTTTTTCACATAGTCAGCGTGTCCGGGACAGTCTACGTGAGCATAGTGCCGATTTGCGGTTTCATACTCTACGTGAGCGGTGTTGATGGTAATACCCCGTGCCTTTTCTTCTGGAGCAGCATCAATTTCATCGTACTTTCTTGCTTGTGCCTGACCCAGAGCTGACAAGGTCATGGTGATAGCTGCTGTTAAAGTGGTTTTACCGTGGTCAACGTGACCGATAGTACCGATGTTGACGTGGGGTTTATTCCTTTCAAACTTTGCGCGTGCCATGAATGCTAATTTCCTTTACTAATTAAGCGTTCCCTTTGCTTTTAGCGATGATTGCCTCAGCTACGTTGCGAGGTACTTCTTCATAGTTGCTAAATTCCATTGAGAAGATGCCCCGACCTTGAGTCTTAGACCGGATGTCAGTAGCGTAGCCAAACATCTCTGACAGTGGTACTTTGGCAGTGACTTTAGCAAGCCCTGCTTCAGATCCCATGCCCTCAATTTGTCCGCGACGGGAATTGAGGTCGCCCATTACATCCCCAAGGAAGTTTTCGGGAACTTCTACCTCAACTTTCATCATAGGCTCTAACAGAATGGGTGTAGCCTTCATGGCTGCTTCTTTCACTGCCATTGAACCAGCAATTTTGAAAGCCATTTCTGAAGAGTCTACTTCGTGATAAGACCCATCGACTAAGGTTGCCTTGATATCGATGAGTGGGTATCCAGCTAATATGCCAGATTCGCAGGTTTCTTTGATACCTGCTTCTACAGGGGATACGTACTCTTTAGGTACGGAACCACCTACAATCTTGGAGACAAATTCAAAACCGCTTCCGGGTTCCCCTGGCTCCAAGTCAATCACAACGTGACCGTACTGACCTTTACCACCACTTTGCCGGATGAATTTACCTTCTACTCTGGTTACGGGTTTGCGAATGGTTTCGCGGTAAGCAACCTGTGGCGCACCAACGTTTGCTTCCACTTTGAATTCGCGTAACATCCTGTCTACCAGAATTTCGAGGTGAAGCTCGCCCATCCCTGCAATCACGGTTTGGTTGGTTTCCGGATTCACGCTCACGCGGAAGGTGGGGTCTTCTTCCGAGAGAGATTGTAGAGCCTTGGACAATTTGTCCATGTCGTTCTTGGTTTTGGGTTCAACCGCCACCGAGATAACAGGCTCGGGAATGTATAGGGATTCGAGAATGACTGGCGAACCTTCATCACATAGCGTGTCACCTGTCAAGGTATCTTTCAATCCCAATGCAGCTCCCAAATCGCCGGCTCTGAGTTCGTCAACATCCAATCGGTCGTCTGCTTTTAATACCACCAACCGGGAAATCCGTTCTTTCTTTCCTTTGGTAGCATTGAGAACGTAACTGCCCTTCTTCAGAACACCAGAATATACGCGAACGAATGTTAGACGACCGTATGGGTCTGCCATAATCTTGAAAGCCAGCGCTGATAGAGGTTCATTGTCGTCAGCACGGCGTTCAACAGTTTCACCAGAAGATACTGTACCTTGGATTGGCGGTACATCAATTGGCGCGGGTAGGTAGTCTACCACTGCATCCAACAGCAACTGTACGCCTTTGTTTTTGAATGCGGAACCACAAAGCATGGGCACGATCGTACCTGCATTTGTTCCTTTCCGCAGTGCTATGCGAATTTCTTCTTCGGTCAGTTCTTCGCCCTCGAAGTACTTGTTCATCAGCGCGTCGTCAGTTTCTGCGACTGCTTCAATCAACTTGGTGCGGTACTCTTCTACTTGAGCCGCCATATCTTCGGGAATCGCTGTTTCCTGAATATCGGTTCCTTGGTCGTTGTTGTAGATGTATGCGCTCATCTTCACCAAGTCAACGATTCCTTTGAAATCGCTTTCACTGCCTATGGGTAACTGAATGGCAATAGCATTTGCCCGCAGGCGATCGCGTACTTGATCGTAAACTTTATAGAAGCTTGCGCCCGTGCGATCCATCTTGTTAACAAACACGATGCGAGGCACTTTGTAGCGGTCTGCTTGACGCCATACAGTTTCTGTTTGGGGTTGTACGCCACCTACAGAACATAGCACTGTAATAACACCATCTAGCACCCGCATGGACCGCTCTACTTCTATAGTGAAGTCTACGTGTCCGGGAGTATCAATAATGTTAATTTGATGGTTTTTCCAACTGGTACTGATAGCAGCAGCAGTAATAGTAATTCCCCGCTCTCTCTCCTGTTCCATCCAGTCGGTTACAGCGGTTCCTTCGTGAACTTCACCAATCTTATGAATTATCCCAGAGTAAAATAATATTCTCTCTGTTGTTGTGGTTTTGCCCGCATCTATATGCGCCGCAATACCTATGTTGCGTACCTTCTCTAGCGGGTGGTTACGTGCCACAGCTGCCTCCTATAGTTTTCGCCTCATGATATCTTGTATATTACACTTTGTTAAGATAGTATACTTCTACGGAAAACCGTCTTTTGAATTATGAATTATGAATTGTGAATTATGAAATTTTGAGTCATTCAGCCTTTTTCACCATTCATCATTCATAATTCATAATTCTTTAGTAGCGATAATGTGCAAATGCTTTATTCGCTTCTGCCATGCGGTGCGTTTCTTCCCGCTTGCGAATGGCGTTCCCGGTTTCGTTTGCTGCATCCATCAACTCGTTTGCCAGTCTACCTGCCATCGTTCGACCCGGTCTAGATCTTGAGAACTGAACCAGCCAACGTAACGCAAGAGTTGTACCTCTTTCAGAACGGACTTCCATTGGAACTTGATAGGTAGCACCACCTACACGTCGGGCTTTCACCTCTACCAATGGAGTGGCGTTTCTTACTGCTCTTTCAAAAACTTCTAATGGATCGCCTCCAGTCCGTTCTTGAATCGTTTTCATAGCATCATAAACAATGCGTGCGGCTAACGATTTTTTGCCATGACGCATAATACGTCTAATCATCATACTGATAAGACGGCTATTGTATACAGAGTCAGAAGGAACTGGACGCCTTTGAATTACACCTCTACGAGACATACTTAGTAACCTTTAGTTTCGATCTTGCAATAGGGAGTAGGGTTTATGAGGTCGGAGTTAGGGGGTTGGGGTCAGGGGTTAAAAATCGCTTCATTCCTACTCCCCAGTTCCCAATCCTCTGTCCCCAATCCCCAGTCCGCTACTTCATTCAATCTCTACATAAAGTGCCAAGTGCTGAGGAAAACGCGTGTTGCTCAGCACTCAATACTCAGCACTACTTTATGCTTTTTTAGGACGTTTCGTTCCATACTTAGAACGACCTTGTTTGCGGTCTTTGACTCCGGCTGTATCTAAGGTTCCACGAATAATGTGGTATCTCACGCCTGGTAAGTCCTTAACCCTACCGCCACGAATCATAACCACTGAGTGTTCTTGCAGGTTGTGACCAATTCCTGGAATGTAGGCTGTGACCTCAAATCCAGATGTTAATCTTACCCTCGCGACTTTGCGTAAAGCTGAGTTAGGCTTTTTGGGTGTGGTAGTGTATACTCTAGTACACACACCTCGGCGCTGAGGGCATTCCTTCAGAGCTGGGGACTTGGTTTTCTGACGCGCTTTTTCGCGTTCAGTACGTATAAGTTGCTGTATTGTTGGCATGAGTTACAGCGCGAAAAGCTGCTTTTATTCTAAGTAACAACAAATCCTGATTATAGCTTTTCTTTTGGGTTTTGTGTCAAGTTTTTTTGTCATTTGTCATTCGCCCTTTGTCCTTTGCCTCAATCAATAGCAAATGACAAATGACGAATGGCAATTTTTGTTTCACTTAGGACTCTCGATCGCAAGCCCTATTCCTTCACTATTGAGAAAGAATTACCACAACCGCAGCTAGCGCTTGCTTGAGGGTTTTGGAAGCGAAAGCCCCCACCCATCAAATCTTCTGAGTAATCTACAGTTAAACCGTCAACATATTTTTGGCTCTCAGCATCTATAACCACTTGAAGACCACTAGTGGTAACAACGCGATCGCCAAGCTTCGCTGCCTCATCAAAAGACATATCATAGTAAAACCCGGAACAACCACCGGATTTAACTGCTAGGCGAAAAAATGTGTATGACGGCTGCTGCTTTGATTTGAGTCGCTCAATTTCATTAGCAGCTGCTGAACTCAGTTGAATCATCGCGCTCCGCAATGCAATTAAAACTCATGCTACGATATTATATCAAAAATTTAGCGCTGATTTCTTCACAATATTTAGTTTGGCAAGCAATACCCACCAACCGTAGCATTCAACATACTAAAAGGACAGGCAAAGCACTGACCCACAAAACCAAAATTGGCTTGTGGCATACAGCCTTTAACCCGTCCTTAACCACTCAAGGTGAACTAACGTATTTGGTTTGGAATTTATGGATAAAAACTTTCAGCCGTTACGATAAGATAAACGGTGCTGCCGCTCGGCCAGCGCTATTTTTGATTGGAATCTGGAGTACGAGCGTAGTCGTCTTGGTATCGAACAATATCATCTTCACCTAAATACTCGCCATTTTGGACTTCAATTAATACCAAGGGAATAACACCAGGATTTTCCAAGCGATGAGCGGTACACTGAGGTACGTAAGTAGACTCGTTATTTCTCAGAAGCACTTCGCGATCGCCACAAACAACCTTAGCTGTACCGGAGACAACAATCCAGTGTTCGCTGCGATGGTGGTGCATTTGTAAGCTGAGGCGGTGTCCGGGCTTAACTTCAATACGTTTAATCTTGTATCCACGTCCTTCTTCGAGAACGGTAAAAGAACCCCAAGGACGAAGTTCTGTAGCAGCAACGCCTCTAGCACTCACAGCTGGGGGAAGGGGCAATGTATTAGCTTGTGTTGCCTCTTGAATTTGAACCATAGTTACCTCATTATTTTTTGACAGAACAAACCGTCAGTACCTGTAGAATATTGATGAAAAAAACGCAATCGATGTTTCAGATCTCTGGCAGTGACCGATTCATGCCACTTTGCCAACCATAGCAAATCAACTCTGGAAGTGTAATCAATGATTTCCGCAAAGTCACATCTCTACACGAATTCTTCATTAAAGAACATGGCGACTTATTAAAAGCTTTAAAGTGTTTGGGGACAAGGGGGGATAGGGGGTGCTCCCCACTCCCTACTTCCCCAAAAATACCCCAATTCCGTTATGAACGCGAGCTGCTGTATT
The DNA here is from genome assembly GCF_000760695.4 of Tolypothrix bouteillei VB521301. Taxonomy (GTDB): domain Bacteria; phylum Cyanobacteriota; class Cyanobacteriia; order Cyanobacteriales; family Nostocaceae; genus Scytonema; species Scytonema bouteillei_A. Next base: position 7,056,278 of record NZ_JHEG04000001.1, read on the forward strand.
GGGGGAACGATCGAGGAGTTGACCCCCCAAGTAAAGACTCGTAGAACTACCACCATCTAAATTGAGAGCATTTACACACCCCAAAAGCTGCATTAACTGCGCGTGTTCTGCTAAGGTAGGCCCAGCACCACCTGCACGATTGTGTACTGCAGCGATCGCTAAATTTCCTGTTGCTGTCGTACAAATTCCACTACGAACAGCTTTTTCTGCGATGAAAGCATCACTAAATTTTTCCCCTTTGGCATCAAGCACAATCTGACGGTTCCGCAACAATAATGGACCTGCCCCTACTATGTGGGAATAGCGGTTAAACTCAGTGGAGATGGTAGAACTCTTAATCTGGATTGTGGAATTTACTGTTAATTGTAAGGCGTTAGCTGTAGCTAACCCGCGAAAAGTGAGTAGGTACCCATCTTGAGGAATGGGAATAGCTGTTTCTCCGGCTTTACCTGCTGTTATTTGATTGAGGATTTTATTTTGTTGTACAACCAGGATGACTTCGTTATCGGTAAGGGGGGTGTAGGTTGCTCCCCATGCAGGAGTGTAACGAGCAATGCCACTCTGAACGTAGCCACTATTTAAATAGAGAATCGGTAACTCTACCTTGTTTGGTACAATTATGCTTTCTTGTAAGGTGAGGCGATCGATGTAAAACTGTCCGGAATCATTCCAAGCGATCGCACCTCGATTGAGAATCGGTCCTGACAACCACAAACTATCCCGGCGAAGTGCGCCTAAAGGCAATCGATTATTACGGTTAAAATATCCACCATTAATAGCTGCAACTGCTGTTTGTTGTTGTGCGAATTGAACCAGAGGCGCGGTTCCAATCATCGTGTCAGAATTTGTCCAAATTGGTTTCAACTTTATCCCGCTTGTACGGGGATTAATTTCCAACCACGTGACTGGAAAGCTATCTTGACCTAAACTCAAGTACTGCTGTCTCCATGTCAATCCTGTCGCCCATACAATGCGACGCTCTGGCATTGCATCGGGTCGAATTTCTATGCTTAAGCGATTGGGGTTGGCTAAAGTATTAACCCGAGGAGCAAAACCAAAGGGAACGCTAAGTCTAACTATTGTTTGGTTGTTCGCAACTTCTACTTTTTGAATTAACGAGTCTGGTGTTGGAACTCGATCTGATAATGAAGTCCTTTCTTCCCTCCCTCTCTCACTCTCTCCCTCTCTCACTGCCAATAAACTAGGATCGGCTATCCCTTCTACAGTCACTACCCATTCTCGATTTGGTGGCGAGGTGGGCTTGGGCGGTGCGGTGTCAGCGTCAAGTGTTGAAGTTGGAGACTTTGGTACGGGTAATCCCTGTGAAATTTGCCAGGGAGTTGGACGATTTAAATTTATAATGATGGTATCACCTAAAGTTTGTCTATCCTGACGAATATTCAATACCTGGGCATTTGGCGTAGAAATTACCAGAGTGTTACCATTCGCTTGTATCTTCCATCCGGCAGTATTAGCAAAGTTTGTTATGTCTAGATAGCGATATCCTGTTGTTATTACACTGGTTAAAACAACAGGGTTGGTGGATGGTGAAAACCACTGTACTGGTTGTTGGGTAGGGTTGTTATTGTTTAATAAATCGACTCCTAGTAATTGCTTGATAGCCCCATCATTCAGATGGGTGTTAAGCTTACCAGTCCGAGACTTTTGTTGCAACCAAGCCCCAGGTAAAATGCGCCCGTTAAGAGCAACTCGATCGCCATAGGAAACTACTCCCGGTAATGCAGGTGCCAAAGGTTGTGGTATTGTTTTTGGATTTGGTGCGCTTGATGTTGAAGGTTGTGCTTTGGCACTATCATATATATCTACCAGGCAAAGTAGAGTTGAAAGTACTGATGGTATTACAACCTTAAGAAAACGATCGCTACTTTTATTGAGTGCAAAACAGCAATCTCGTGTTAGGACACACCTCAGTATTCTTACCATAGTTACCAATGTATTTATGAAAACAATTTGGGCAACTCACTTCTTGAAACATCAAAAAATGATGACAAGAGTTTTGTTGTGATTGGAATGTGATATTGTATATATGGGCTTTTTATCTCTGAAAACAAGATTTTTTTTAAGAATGCGATTGTTACAAGAGTGCTATGCAATTTTTGATAATCGCAGACGTATTGGATTGCTGTAAAAAGAAGGATGAAGTATAAAGTATGAAGGATAAAGTGTACCTCACAGATGAAGTAGGGGCTAGGGATGCAGACACTGCGTGTTAAATATTTTTTTCGCAGATAAATTTAGAAATTTGTATCCATTCAACAGATGAAGCTTTTGCCCTTTATCCTTTATTCTTATTCAGAAGTCAAGCAAGTGGCAATACAAGTAGCAAAGAATAACAAATAAAAAGTCAGAAAACACAAGAGATCTGTAGGATAGGAATTGTCAAATGGGTATATAGTGTAATACGCTGATTTTGTTGCTAAATCCGAATAATATTCCCGTTAAGAGTCGTGAGATCGTATTTCACATCTGTTTCGGGTAAACCTCGCTTATTAAGTAGAAGATTGGAAAAGGACTGGGCAATTTACTTAGTGAGCGTACTTAAGTAAAAACTTATAAGTTCGGAAGTAGTTTAATTTACTCAGGATAAAGACATAAAAAAATATCCCAAAGATTTTAACACGGGTCAAACAAAAATAAAAGCCCGAAGTTAAAATTTTTTTTCCCTAAAAATCAGTCACTCTGTATTTTCCATCTTGCAATTTAGAAATTTTCCCAACCAGAAGTAGCAAAATTCGTAACTCACGTTGTCAGGGATAACAAAAGGATGAATCAACAACAAAACATGACACATTCTGATATTACTAACGGGTATATCTATCCAGGTCAAAGATGGTTAGTGGAAGAGCGAGATGCTTGTGGTGTGGGTTTTATTGCCCACCGCCAAAATCAAGCTAGCCATGAAGTCGTAGAAAAAGCTTTAGGTGCTTTAAGTTGTTTGGAACATAGGGGTGGTTGTAGTGCAGACCAAGATTCGGGTGATGGTGCGGGAATATTGACGGCTCTGCCGTGGGAGTTGTTCCAACAGGATCTCGAAGCATGGGGGAAACAAGGTTTTGCTACGGCTCACATGGCTGTAGGAATGATATTTTTACCGCAAGATGAAGAATCAGCCCAAAAAGCAAGGGCGCTTGTGGAGCAAATAGCCATTGAGGAGAATTTAACTGTATTGGGCTGGCGAGTGGTTCCAGTACGACCTCAATTATTGGGGGTACAAGCAAGAGAAAATCAACCCAGAATCGAACAACTTTTTGTAGCATCAGAAGAGAAAAAAGGTGATGAATTAGAGCGATCGCTGTATATCACGCGTCGTCGAATTCATAAAGCCGTTCGCCAAAACGATAACAGGTGGTCAGACGACTTTTACGTTTGCTCGCTTTCGAGCCGCACAATTATATATAAAGGTATGGTGCGTTCGGCTGTATTGGGAGATTTTTATCAAGATTTAAAAAATTCATCCTACACAAGCCCCTTCGCAGTCTATCACCGCCGCTTTAGTACCAATACCATGCCCAAGTGGCCTCTGGCTCAACCCATGCGGCTTTTGGGTCACAATGGAGAGATTAACACCCTGTTGGGAAATATCAACTGGATGATGGCTAGAGAAGCAAGTTTAAATCATCCCGTTTGGGGTGATTTGATTAACGAACTTAAGCCATTTGTCAATATTGACAGCAGCGACTCAGCAAATTTAGACAACGTGTTTGAGTTGCTAGTGCATTCCGGACGCAGCCCGTTAGAAGCCATCATGATAATGGTTCCAGAGGCTTACCAAAATCAGCCAGAATTGCGAACCTATCCTGAGATAGTTGACTTTTACGAATACTATAGTGGTTTGCAAGAAGCCTGGGACGGTCCCGCACTGTTGGTGTTTAGCGATGGGCGGAAAGTAGGAGCAACACTTGACCGCAATGGCTTAAGACCAGCGCGTTACTGCATTACTAAAGATGACTACATCGTAGTCGCGTCAGAAGCAGGTGTGGTGAGCTTTCCCGAATCTGACATTATTGAGAAAGGCAGACTCGGACCGGGACAAATGATTGCGGTGGATTTGGAAAGCCACGAAGTTTTGAAGAACTGGGAAATTAAGCAGCGCATAGCCAAGCAACATCCCTATGGAGAATGGTTGCGCCAGTATCGTCAGAAATTGGGAACTGGGAACTGGGGACTGGGGAACGGCAATGGAAATGGACATGGATCTTCATCCGCTCCCCCAGATAAACAAACTCTCCTCCAGCAACAGATGGCTTTTGGCTACACCACAGAAGATGTGGAAATGGTGATTCAGCCAATGGCGATAGATGGTAAGGAAGCAACTTTCTGCATGGGAGACGATATTCCTCTAGCAGTATTGTCAGAAAAACCACACTTGCTGTACGACTATTTCAAACAGCGCTTTGCTCAGGTCACCAATCCAGCGATCGATCCTTTGCGCGAAAGTCTGGTGATGTCTCTAAAAGTAGAACTGGGAGAACGGGGCAATTTGCTGGAGCCGAAGCCAGAATATGCCCGCAGATTGATGCTAGATTCACCAGTTGTGCAAGAGGCAGAGTTGGAGGCTATCAAACTGTCGGGATTTGTAACAGCTGAATTATCAACCCTGTTTGAAATTGAGAAAGGTCCAGAAGGGTTGAAAGCCGCAGTCAAAACCTTACAAGCGCAAGCTGCTGAATCGGTGCGGGCAGGTGCAAAAATTTTGATATTGAGCGATCGCATTCAAGCAGACAATGAACTGGGAATTGGGACAGAGTACACCTACATTCCTCCCTTGCTGGCAATAGGTGCAGTCCACCATCACCTGATCCGCGAAGGACTGCGGATGAAAACATCTTTGATTGTGGATACCGCACAATGCTGGAGTACCCATCATTTTGCCTGCTTGATCGGTTATGGTGCAGCAGCCGTTTGTCCGTACATGGCTTTGGACACCGTCCGCAGTTGGTGGTTTGACCCCAAAACCCAACAGTTTATGGAACGGGGCAAAATTACTGCCATGAGTTTGGAGCAAGCCCTTGCTAACTACCGTAAAGCAGTAGAAAGCGGGTTGTTAAAGATTCTCTCGAAGATGGGGATTTCTTTGCTCTCGAGTTACCAAGCCGCACAAATCTTTGAAGCAATTGGTATCGGTCAGGATTTACTGGAACTGGGATTTTATGGAACAGCTTCTCGCGTAGGGGGTTTGAGTGTTAGTGAATTAGCACAAGAAGTTCTGGCTTTTCACTGCAAGGCTTTCCCAGAATTGATCGCCAAGAAGTTAGAAAACCTAGGCTTTGTCAACTACCGTCCCGGTGGCGAGTACCATATGAACAGCCCGGAACTGGCAAAAGCGTTGCATAAAGCCGTAGACGGGAAGAAGTACGATCACTACGAAGTTTACAAGAAATACTTGCAAGGAAGAACGCTTACAGCTTTGCGCGACTTGCTTGATTTCCAAAGCGATCGCTCTCCCATTTCTCTTGAAGAAGTAGAGCCAGTGAGCGAGATTGTCAAGCGCTTCTGTACTGGTGGTATGTCTTTAGGCGCACTGTCACGAGAAGCACATGAAACTTTGGCAATTGCCATGAACCGCCTCGGGGGTAAATCCAATTCTGGAGAAGGTGGGGAAGATCCCGTTAGATACAAAATCTTGGATGATGTGGATGGTTCTGGTAACTCAGCTACCTTACCTCATTTGAAAGGTCTGCGGAATGGAGACAGAGCTTCTAGTGCAATCAAGCAAGTTGCTTCGGGACGCTTTGGTGTTACACCAGAGTATTTGGTCAGCGCCAAACAAATTGAGATTAAAATCGCTCAAGGTGCAAAACCGGGTGAAGGCGGACAGCTTCCTGGGAAAAAGGTTAGCCCTTATATTGCCATGTTGCGGCGTTCCAAACCGGGAGTGACGCTGATTTCACCCCCACCGCACCACGATATCTATTCTATTGAGGATTTGGCGCAACTCATTTTCGACTTGCACCAAATCAATCCCAAAGCTCAAGTTTCGGTGAAGTTGGTTGCAGAAGTCGGTATTGGTACCATTGCTGCAGGGGTAGCGAAGGCAAATGCTGATATTATTCAGATTTCCGGTCACGATGGCGGTACGGGAGCCTCACCACTGAGTTCTATTAAGCACGCTGGTTCACCGTGGGAATTGGGGTTAACGGAAGTGCATCGCGTGTTGATGCAAAATAGCTTGCGCGATCGCGTAGTTTTACGTGTTGACGGCGGGCTGAAGACAGGTTGGGACGTGCTGATGGGCGCATTGATGGGAGCAGAAGAATTTGGCTTTGGTTCCATCGCCATGATTGCTGAAGGCTGTATCATGGCAAGAATCTGCCACACCAACAATTGTCCTGTAGGTGTTGCTTCTCAGAAAGAGGAACTGCGGAAACGCTTCCCCGGTACGCCAGAACACGTAGTGAATTTCTTCTACTTTATTGCAGAGGAAGTTCGCAGTCTGTTAGCCAAACTCGGTTACCGTTCCTTGCTAGATATTGTTGGACGCGCCGATCTGTTGAGAGTGCGTGAGGATGTACGCACGACAAAGACGCAAGCGCTGAATCTCAATTGCTTGCTTCAGTTACCCGATTCTCGGGAAAATCGCAGCTGGCTGGTGCATGAAGAAGTTCACAGCAATGGTGTTGTTTTGGATGACCAATTGTTGCGCGATCCGGATATTCAGGCGGCTATTCACAACCAATCAACGGTCAGCAAAACTATGGCGATCGTGAATACTGACAGAACAGTCGGTGCGCGGTTGGCGGGTGCGATCGCATCACAGTACGGTGACAGTGGTTTTGAAGGACAAATCAACCTCAACTTCAAAGGAAGTGTCGGGCAAAGTTTTGGTGCTTTCAATCTTCCCGGTATGATTTTGACATTAGAGGGAGAGGCTAACGACTACGTTGGTAAGGGGATGAATGGTGGTGAGATTATTATTAAACCGCCCGTAGAAGCCACCTATAACCCAGCACAAAACGTCATTGTTGGCAATACCTGTCTTTACGGTGCGACTGGAGGATTCCTATTTGCAAACGGTTTAGCAGGAGAACGTTTTGCAGTGAGGAATTCCAAAGGAACAGCCGTGATTGAAGGTGCAGGGGATCACTGCTGCGAGTACATGACTGGCGGTGTTGTTGTCGTCCTTGGAAAAGTAGGGCGTAACGTAGCGGCTGGTATGACAGGAGGTTTGGGTTACTTCCTAGATGAAGACGGAATGTTCCCTGAGTTAGTTAACCGAGAAATTGTTAAACTTCAGCGAGTTATGACTCCTGCGGGTGAGAAGCAATTGCAAGAGTTAATTAAAGCCCATGCGGAACGCACTGGTTCGCGCAAAGCAAAGATGATTCTAGAAAATTGGCAAGAGTATTTGCCCAAGTTCTGGCAATTAGTTCCACCTTCTGAAGCGGATAGCCCCGAAGCAAATTCTCAACTCACAACCGAGAAGCAGTTAAGTTCCGTGTAGGTTCGTTGAGTATTACTGCTTAAATTAGACCCCTCCCTCGTTCCCAGGCTCCCGCCTGGGAATGCCTTAACAGAGGCTCCGCCTCCCGTCCCACAAGATTGAGTCATTTTTTTAAAAAAATACATTAGTATCAAGAATAATCATTCAAAAGTGGGTGCAGTCCGCATAGGTTCCCCAGTCACTTCTCCGAGTTCAAAATCTCCCAAGTGAGCAAAACGTTTTTCAATCATATTCACAAGATTTACAGGAGGTTTTTGATTTTCTATTAAAGCCTGAGGGAGAATCTCTTTTACTTCTTCTTCTATCGAACGGTCATTTTTTGCAGCACGTTGTTGCAAAAGATTTTTAATGTTGCCGTCAACGTTAAAAATGGTAATGCTTGTCATAGTGAGCGAATTAGGTTGTGATGTATTCAGATATTTAGTAATTATATTTTAGTTTAATTAGGCATTGATTCACGAGCCTTAATTATGTACTCTGGCTTAGGAAAAACTTATTCGGTCTGGTTTCAAGCGTTTTTTTCCAGAATTTATTACCTACTTGGTAACTCAATTGAAATTCGCTAGAATAATAGACCGAGAACCTAAGTAACAAGCTGTTTAAAAGGAGTCGATTTTAACAAATAAATTGATAGAGTAGTAAAGAATATTACAAAAATACTTTCTACCAGGAAAATTATGTTTAAAGGTATTCCAAAGATACCAATCATCATAGCTATTTTATACTTTTGAAGTAATAACACAAATAAATATTGCCAGTACTTATGTAATGCGAATAGACCAAGAGAGTATTTAGCTATTTTTTCTACTAACAAATTTTTTTGATTATTTTGAGGTGAATAAATATAACAAAAAATACTCAAAGCTCCACAAACAATAGAAACTCTACCATAAATACTGGGAATCTGGTTATATATACGCAAATAAATATCATGAAGAGAAAACAGTACGTATGCGATTAAATAGCAGCCTTTAAACTTTAATATTTTCTCTGGATGGTTTACCAAATAAAAAGCAATAGGAATATAAATGAGAAAATTTAATAACCAATGGTAAGGAAGATTGGAATTGAAAAAGTAAAGTGCTTCAAAATAAAATAAAGAAAACCCTACAAGTGTAAGCGATACAATCAGTTTTAACTTTTTTGATTGTATTTGATATAAAAAAGCAAAGATTAATAAAATGATTAAATTAAACAGGAAATAGAACACAGAATCTCCAACTAATGGTAAGCTTGGTTGTATACCTGTAATAATATCCCAAGACCAAGTAGGAAGTTCTTGTGAAATTATCATATAAAAAATATTTTGAAAAATCGACCAAACTAAATATATTTTTATCAATCTAATAAGTCTTTTCTTTAAAGATTGAAGCTCGGGTTTTTGAAAAAATAGATAAAGAGAAATTATATAAAATAAAGGAACTGCTATTAAACATAATTGAAGTTGTAAATCTAGAAAAATTCTTGCAATAACAACTAAAAGTGTATGAGAGTTGCTATCTATAATAAATTTAATAGGTTGTAAATGCCATATCAAAACAAAAATAATACTTAATGCTTTTAATCTGTCCAAACTATTATTTCTTTCTGGTTTCATAAATGTTTCTTTATAAATATGCTTTTTAGGGCGATGGCTATATGATTCCCAAAAATTTTGTAAAAGTAACATGAAACTATGTTGAACCTTACCAAACCCAACTTTGCACTACAAATAAAGAAAAAGGTAATACGAATGCGATCGCGTAACTTATAGATAATTCAAGTGTTAGTATCTAGTAGGAATTCTACAAGATGGGTTCGCGTTCTGGTTGTTGTCCTATGAGTCTTTTCGCGGAGAAGGTTACGGGGATGCTCTTCTAGCTACTGCGGAACAAGAAGCCGTGAAGCGAGGTTGCCAATATGTGTATTTGGATACATTCAGTTTTCAAGCTCCGGAGTTTTACCGGAAACAGGGAAGGATTTTACACCGAGAAAGGAGCCATGCGAATCGCATAACTTTGCTGCTTGTTTCATTGTCAATTATCTATCTCCCAATCTTCAATCAGCAAGTTATTAACGCGCTTGAATTCTCTAGTATTATGGGTAATAAGAGTTAAATTATTTGTCAGTGCGATCGCAGCAATTTGTAAATCATACGCTCCGATTGGAGTACCTAATGCTTCTAACTCAGAGCGAATCATTCCAAATGTCATTGCAGAGAAATCGTCAAAGGGTAGCGATATAAATTGAGCTAAAAATTCTTGCTGTAAGGTTAGATTACGTTCTGGGTTAACACTTTTGATTGCTCCATAAAATAATTCGGCTTTGACGATTGAGCAAACAGCAATATCTTTGGTAGTAGTAGATTCTAGTTTCTGCTTTAAGGCGAGATTTTTACCACGCATATAGATAATGCAAGTGTTAGTATCTAACAAGAATTTCACAGGATAGATTCTCTTTCTGGTTGTTGTTCTTGAGGATGGCGAAAGAATGTTTCATCTTGGATACAACCGTAGAATTGAGGAAGCGGATATTCTGAGGTTTCAGTTTGGATTTCTGGTTGTAAGGACTCGATAAGAGTTTTGAGCAATGTCCAGCCTTGGCTAAGATCGAATTCTTTAGTAAGTTCAGCTAAGGGAGATTGATGGAAAAATTCAGCAAGTTTGGTAGATCGATCGGGGTAAGAATTGTGTGAGTTCAGTCTTTGAGCAAGGAGTTGGATAAGGTATAGTTTATCTTTGGGGGAAAGCTGAAGCAGCTGTTTTTCGAGTTCTGAGATAGCCATAATAAGGTTTACAGGGGAGAATATCATTTCATTATAGTTCTACTGAACAAGAACGCTAAGTACAGGAAAATAAGCAAATGAGAGCGCTCGCGTATAGCCATCTCTAGAAAAATTCACAGCCTAGTCGGAATTGCTTTAGTATTAGCTGAAGATAGTCAGTACTTACAGAAGCCTTAGAGAGAATTTTTAACTGGTTACAAAGATACGATCCCGAAGCAGCAGTTGAGTCAGCTTCGTGAAGTGATTCTTTGAAACAAAGGCTAAAAAACATGAAAAGATATGTTTTTAAACCTCTGTCATTGCGAATTAGACACCTCCCTCGATTCCGGTGGCTCTGTCTGAGAATGCCTTAGCAAAGGCTCCGCCTTCCGTACTCAAGAAGTTACAAACTGCCTATTTGGACACGTTCAGTTTTCAGGCTCCAAAGTTTTATCAGAAACGTGGATATGTCGTATTTGGTGAGTTACCAAACTTTCCACAGGGTCACAGCCGCTTTTTTCTAAAGAAGGAGTTATACTGAATCCTCGTCTTGTACCCCGTTTATAATTTAGTCCGCGTAGGCGGTGAGTCCAGTCCTGCAGGCGGGTTTCCCGCCGTAGGGAACTGGCGAACCCGAAGGGACTTCGTTTGTATAGCCGCGATTTCCAATCGTTAGGCTAAAAGGGGTTATAAAACCGGATTTAGTATTACACCGATTTAAAAAACCCTCACCCCTTTTCTCATCGGGCAAGGGTTTTTCCTATTGGGGGAGGCGGAGCCTCCTTAAAGGCATTCCCAGGCTCCGCCTCGGATCGAGGAAGAATGAGATGTTACGGTTATCGGTCACTGTTCGCCGATCGCTTGTTCTTTTTAACTGCTGTTACAGTACCTTTCTTAGCTTCTGCTAACTTGATGCCATTGTCTTCCATTTCTAGAAGTTCTGGAACAGTTACAAAACGATAGCCCCGCTCTTTAAAGTTATTAATAATTTGCGGTAATGCTTGGATAGTTTTTGTGCGATTTCCACCACCATCGTGCATCAGTACAATTCCACCTGATTTAGAATCTTTCATAACATTCCTAACCAGCCTGGGTACAGCAGGACGGCTGTAATCAACGGAGTCAGCAGACCACATAACGACTGTATATTTTTGATTTTTAGCATAATTCACCAAGCCGTTGTGCATCATTCCACCTGGTGGTCTGAATAAAGTTGTTTTTACACCTGTCGTTTTATAAATTAGGTCTGATGTCGTTTCGATTTCATACGCTGCGGCTTGAGGACTAAATTGGTGATACCAGTGATGCCACGTATGATTACCTATAATGTGACCTTCTGCTACTATTCTTCTGGCTAATTCTGGGTGTTCCTTCAGCATCTGTCCCACGACAAAGAAGGTAGCCTTTATATTATTTTTCTTAAGAATATCTAGTATCTGTACGGTTCCTCCAGACCAAGGACCATCATCAAAAGTTAACGCAATAGCTTTTTCACCTGTTATCTGGTTTGCACTTTTAATAGTGACACCTTGAAAGCGTGATGGGATGGCATAGGAAAGACCCTTTATGCTTGCTTCTTGCTGCCAAGTTGTTATCATGGCTGTCTTGAATTTCTCAACTCGCTGTTGATTTCCCGTGCTGGCTGCTATTTCTTTTAAATTTACAGGTTGTTCAATCTGAGCTTTAGAAGCATTTGGGTTGATAGGCATCATCAAACCAAGACTAAAACTACCGCATAAAGCAACTAATGCTATAAATATTCCTTGAGACCAAACATATGATTTATTGCTTTCCACTTCAAGCGCTCCTTCACTTGTGGAACCGTCAGCTACGGTATGACGGTATGTTATAGCACATCTTTCTTTAAATACTTAGATATTTCCAGAAGGTCTCCGAAAATATGGAAAACTAAAATACGGGCTTAACAACAAATTATAGATATTAAGCCAATAAATTATAAGGTTTCGATGCTAGCAAATACAATGTGACTTAGCAGTTATATTGCTACGAACAGTCAGCAAAGATAAAAGTGATTGTATGTTCGGACATAAATTTTGTATTTCATAAGTACTAAGGATTGTTGGCATATAAAAACAGATTGGAAAAATCTTTGCGACACGTTATAGGCTATCAGCCAAGTCACATCAGATCGGTCTATCTAAAATCTCAACGCCAAAATTCAAAACTGTATAACCCAGTATATTCTACTGCTGAATATTGTGCTTTTCTAGAAAAAAAAGTTAAAGTTTGAACATATTTAACATCTTCTCATTTTTTTGATAAGAAGCTAGACGCGGACTGACTTAATATGTTTCTTCTTGAGAATTACAATCTCCGGTTAATGCAAACGTCATCAACCTATCTTTACAAGGTGTGCTTGAATTAATTTGACTTTTGTACTCTCAATGACTCCAGTTCTGGTACTCCTCAGCCTGTACTAAAGTAAGTGTAAAGCAGTCGCCTTAATAGAAAACTTACAATCACAAGTTTATGACGACTATTACCTCATTAATATTCTAAACTTGACATATATGTTTTCAGTATAAATACTGAATTAACTATAAGTTTCATAAATTAGACTCTCTACATATTTATAGTGGTATTCTTGCAGGATTTTACTATCTAACAACAGAGTGAAATCCTATACAAAGAATTAAAGCTTATTTAAAGCAAGTCTATTGTATTTAAAATTTCTATGAATTCAAGAGAAATTGTGCTTTAATCTGCATTATATGTGTTATTGTCTTATGCTACCCATAATTCCTGAGCAAATCGTACAGCAAAGCTAGCCAGTGGAATGGAAAGGGAGGATAGAACAATATATCCCCAACGAGGATAACGGCTGAGCAGCATACCAAGTGCTATTGACAGCGATACAACGCCGTAAGCCAGACGGTTTAGGGAAATTGTACTTCCAGAAGCCAGTAGCATGGCAATCGCACACAATCCATAAACCAGTGCGATCGTTCTGAGTTCAGTCCGCAAAAGCCACAGTAGATAGATTCCTCCGAAAATCATGACAACGTTAGTTAGGGGATCTCCAGCTAGCAGCCAAAGGAGTAGCCCCAAGAAAACAAAGCCGTATCTGACCTTGCTAGCAGCTAATTGTTTGCGAAAACGCCATAACAAGTATCCAATAATGATAACCATTACAAATAGCAATGGATGCCAGAGGTCTTTTATATAGCCGTACTTCCAATTGGTTGAACCAACAATAATTTGCATAAACATCTTTAACCAACCCACCCACTCAAATCCCCATGAAGAACGCCATGCTTTTTGTGCGTGGAGAAATGCCAAGGGGTCATTGTATTTTATTTGGCAGTAGAGGCTAAACAAAAGTAGACCGCCACCAGTGGCTAAACTGGCAAAAAAAGCTTTGATCCCTCTGCGCTCGAGTATTGCAACCAGCAAAAATGATATCCATAGTGCAATGCCGGTGGGACGCGTTGCTGTGGCTAGAGAACCCCAAAGGGCAGTCTCACCGTATTTTTTATTATCAAAAGCCCGTAAAGCAGCCGTGCTAAAAAGAAGATACAAGCCTTCAGTGTAAATAACTGTACCAAACAAAGACAGGGGAAACCATGCCAAAACAGCCGTTGTCCACCTTGCTACATTGACCCCGTAACGCTCGTTTATCCAAGCGTATAACACTATGAGCGCTCCTAAAAATGCTAGATTGTTCACCAGCACGGCTGCTATTTGAAAAGGCAAGCCAACGCTCATTATTGCTCGAACAATTAAAGGAAATAATGGAAAAAAAGCAACAATTACAGATGGCTTTCCATTTTGAGAATCAGTGTAACCATCAATTGCGATCGCCTTATAGTTTCCGCTATCCCAAGCATAAAAAACGTCCCAGCTAAATGTGGCTGCAGTACCCCCAGGTGGAGATGGTAATAAAGGAGCGATCGACAGCATGAACACTGCAATAAATAACCGACTCGTCAGCCACATGGTTATTGCAAAAAAGAATCCTTGAATAAAGATTTTTGGGATCTTCATGGTTGTTTTTGAGAAAACAAATAAACCTCATCGCGATCGTAATTTAATTGAAATTTTGGATGACTTTTCAGTTGATTAACCAAACTAGAAGCAAACTGTTGATTGCTAGCCCAACCTGGGTGGCGAACGTTAAGCAAGACGTGTTGAAACTGAGCTAAATCCTTTGGAGGCACATCAGCATTGGTCAATTGAATAAACTGTCGTTGTGACAAATGTGGAGAAATTGAAGCTGTCGTATAAAGACTTTCTTTTGATGGAACTCGAGCAACAGCTTCCCATGTAGCTTGCCAATTATCCACAGATTCTAAATATTTGCCGCCAAAATGGGTAAATTTAGCTAAACTTAAAAATGTAATTGCAGACCATATAATAATTGCTTTTTGGTTCCGCAACCATCCTCGATTTGCAGCGAGGCTGGCAATAACAGCTAACAATAAAAATGGAAGTGCTGGTAGAGAATATTGATGGACTAAATCTTTTTGTGGTTGGTAATCAGCTATTAGGTTGAGGGCTACACACGGAACGGCTCCTATTAAAGGTTTGAGACTTTGCCAAGACAGACCCCAAGCAACAGGTACTAAAAGCAAAATTAAATATCCTAAGTTCTCTAAAGAAAAGACTTTTCCCAACACAACTCCTGGTTTCAATACCAAATTTTGAGCAATTTCTACAACTGAGTTTCCTAAATAACTGTAACGCCCAACTGCGGCTGCTTCCCTACCACTAAAAAAAGGAATCACAATTTGAGAACTGATGAAAAACCAGGCAATACCAGTACTAATAGCAAAAGCACCGCAGAAACGCCGCTTCTCAATTAGCAGTAGCCAAACACCCATAGCTGCTACTGTAAGTGATAAGACGGCTTTGCATCCCAAAATAAACACAATGGCGAAACAAAACCAGCCAATCTTACCCTGTTTTGCCCACCATACTGCCGCTAATATCAAGGGAAGAGCCATGACTTCTGGGTGGAAATCAAATAAATTGATATTGTAAACGAGTGGGTACAGTAAATACACAGCTACCATTGCTATCGATTGCCGATCTGTCAATTTAGCTTCTTGTGCCAAATACCAAGTCGGCAAAGCACCAATCGCTAAAGCTATTGCCTGTATGGCGAATAACCAGTAAACGCTGGGATAAATTTTGTATAGCAAAGCTAAGGGATAGAAAACAAAAGCAGCATGATCCCCAAGAATGTGATAGCCCATGAAAGAAGAAATGGGCGGTTGACCTTGACCGATCAAGTAAACGGCTTGGTCAAAGATTCCTAAATCAAAAGCAGTTGATTGAAAGAGGATGTGTCGTAAACTGCTAGACACAAAGAGAATAACGGCACTAACACCAATCATCCAAACAACTGTACTGGGAATTATTACTTTTGTTTTCATGTTAGTGGTTGATGATTAGTGTGTATTACTCACTGTTTGTGCTTGAAGTACCGATGGTTGAGAAACCCCCCCAGTTTCTTTCAACGTATAAATAGGACGCCCTTTCACTTCTTCATAGATACGACCAATGTATTCCCCAAGAATACCAATGCAGAATAATTGAACAGAACCGATAAAGAATAGAGCAATGGTAATTAGGGTAAAGCCCATTAATGGAGTCGCTCGATCGAATAAGCGCCAGTAAAGTACGAGAAATATCATCAGTATAGCGGCGGCAGCTGACACTAACCCCAAATAGGTTGCCAACCGCAGGGGAACTCGTGACAGAGAAATAATTCCGTTCAGTGCTAACGCCCAAGATTTACCAAAGGTATATTTGACTTTCCCCGCATAACGAGGTTCTCTTTCAAAGTAAACAGCAGTTTGGCGAAACCCTACCCAAGCCCTTAAACCGCGAATGTAGCGATTGCGTTCTGGCATGGAGTTGAGGACATCAACAACTTGCCTGTCCATCAAGCAAAAATCCCCCGTATCCGATGGTATGTCTACATCAGATAACCTTTGGAGAATGCGATAAAAAGCAAAAGCCGTAAAGCGCTTTAGCCAGCTTTCTTGTTTGCGAGATACCCGTTGAGCGTAAACAACTTGGTAACCTTGTCGCCATTTTTCAATCAGGGACAAAATCAGTTCTGGTGGATCTTGTAAATCCGCATCCATAACGATCGCAACCCTACCTTGAACGAAGTTCAAACCTGCAGTCACTGCGATTTGATGACCGAAATTACGCGCCAAACTCAAGTATCTTATCCGACTATCGTGCATGTGGAGATCGCGCATTAGAAACAGCGATCGGTCTCGACTCCCGTCATCTACTAAGATTGCCTCTGTTTCCCCGTCCAACTGCTTCATCACCTGACAAAGACGACGGTACATTTCCGAAATATTTTCTTCTTCGTTATATATCGGTATAACTATAGAGTAGGTTGGCTTAATCAAAGCCATATCAGTTCTCCTATGAGATTGGGTATTGGGGATCGGCTAGCAGTAAATACTTATTAAATAACTAAGCATCATACAGGGTATATTGCAAGCAAAATCATAAGATGGTAAACCGTAAAAAGAAAAGTCATCCCCTGTCCCCAAGCTCTAGTCTGTTTTCTGTGCTAAAAGCACAATAGATACACCAAAGGGTATGCTAAACCGATTGAGTAAATAGCGTTCGCTTGCAAACAAAAGACTCAAAAACCGATTCACAGGTTTCGATGGCAAAGCTAGATCGCTGCTAGCAACGGAATTGCTCTCCAAGCGAAACAACTTCCGCAGACCACGAACAAGAGCAACAATAGGAAATAAAAAAGAATTAAAATAGCTGCTGTAACGCACTGTAAAACCAGCTTTCCTGACAAGTTGCTTCAAAGCTGTTAAAACGTAACGACGTTTGTGATGGTTAATTTCATCATGCTGGCTCCATAAAAATTGGTAAGCGGGAACTGTCACTAACAACCAACCACCAGGCTTCAGTCTCGAACGCAAGGCTAATAAAGCTGCTTTATCATCATCTATATGTTCTAAGACATCAAGTATCACAATCAGATCGTATTTCTCTGTAAAAGGAATATGATTCGGCAAACTTCCCAACTGAACTTGCGTGACTTCTTGCTTGTTGGCGATCGCACAAGCAACTTCGTCTAACTCCATTGCTGACACTTGACCGTGTCGAGCCAGCATATTCAAGTTGCCACCCGTACCGCACCCAGCTTCTAAAATTTTGGGATTTTTTGGCAAAGAGAGTTTGCCAATCATCATATCTACGATCGCACGGCGACCAACAAACCACCAATGCTTTTCTTCAACAGAGGCGTACTGGAGATAAAAATTTTTGTCCATATCTAATTAGCCATTATTTTAGAGTTTCAAGCAAATTTACATTTTGTAATATAGTTCTGTGTATTTCTGCTGAGCTTATTATTTAAATTAGAACATAGAGGCGGAGCGTCTTAGAAGGCATTCCCGTGGTCTGCGTGGGAACGAGAAAACTTCCTGTTACTAGTCACCGGTCAGGCGGTCACTCTATAGTATTGTTGTTTGTCGATCCCGAAATAATTGTGAAAGCAATAACACTTCTTGGTTCCACTGGCTCGATCGGTACCCAGACTCTAGATATAGTAGCTCAGTCAAGCGATCGCTTTCGGATTGTTGGACTCGCTGCTGGGAATAATGTAGAACTATTAGCTTCTCAAATCCGGCAATTTCGACCAAGCATAGTCGCTCTGTGCGCGGTAGAGAAATTACCAGCACTGAAAGAAGCAATCAAAGATATCGATCCCCAACCCATTTTACTTGCGGGGGAGGCTGGAGTTATTGAGGTTGCCCGATATGGTGAAGCTGAAACAGTCGTTACGGGTATTGTTGGTTGTGCGGGTTTGCTACCCACAATTGCTGCCATTGAAGCTGGCAAAGATATTGCCTTGGCAAATAAAGAAACACTGATTGCTGGTGGTCCTGTCGTTTTACCCCTAATTGAAAAACATGGTGTAAAACTGCTACCTGCAGATTCAGAACATTCAGCTATTTTTCAGTGTTTGCAAGGCGTTCCTAAAGGCGGTTTAAAGAAAATTTTACTGACTGCTTCTGGTGGTGCTTTCCGCGATTGGGAAGTGGAAAGGTTAGCAGCGGTGACGGTTGCTGATGCTCTCAAGCACCCCAATTGGACAATGGGGCGCAAAATTACTGTAGATTCTGCCACTTTAATGAATAAAGGGTTGGAAGTTATTGAAGCGCATTTCCTCTTTGGATTGGATTACAAGGACATTGAAATTGTAATTCATCCTCAAAGTATCATTCATTCACTGATCGAACTGCAAGATACTTCTGTCTTAGCGCAATTGGGTTGGCCTGATATGCGCTTACCCCTACTTTATGCTTTGTCTTGGCCCGATCGCATCTACACCAATTGGGAACGCTTGGATTTAGTTAAAGTTGGTAATTTAACCTTCCGCGAACCCGATCACCAGAAGTACCCTTGTATGAAATTAGCATACGCTGCAGGTCGTGCTGGTGGTTCCATGCCAGCTGTCTTAAATGCAGCCAATGAGCAAGCTGTGGCTTTATTTCTAGAAGAAAAAATCCGGTTTTTAGATATTCCTTGGTGCATTGAATGGGTGTGCGATCGTCACACAAAGGATAACCGTTCAAATCCTTCTTTAGATGATATTGTGGCAGCCGATCGATGGGCAAGACAGGAAGTTTTAACAGCAACAGAAAAGTTGACGTCTCGTTCTCAGATTATTTCTGCATGAGAACTTTACCAAATTAGATAAATTAAAAGTCAAAAGTTAAAAATCTTTAACTTTTGACTTTTGAATGCTGACTTTAATTAGCTTTTACCTGGAGATACAGTACCTAAGGTTGTGCTTCTCAATCATGCCCATTTGAAAAAGGAATGCGATACATAGATTTTGTATGGATATAGACTGTTACAGTCTTTCGCTTTCTTAATTCAAAAGAAAGGCAATACCTCTATAAATCAACCAACAATAACAACACGTATTCTGTTAGAAATTTATATATTTGGTACTGAATAATACCGTTTTACAGCCATTTCTTAAATAGTGCCATCCTGAAAAATACTGAATTTTGCTATGACAATTATAGAAAACACTATCCCCAAACTATCATAACTTCTATAGCATCCATTTAAGAAAGTCAATAAAATTAACTATAATTTTTTGAAAAAAGTATCTATAACTTACCCAATTTCTGATTGTTTTGTTGTATATTAATCGGAGAACAATTACAAAACTCAAAATAAACCTATAACGCGTTAAATATACATATTTGGCGTGAGGGTTGTTGGTATTTATTGGTTAACAGTTACCGTCCCACTTTAAGTCTCTAATTACTGTAGCTACTAACTGCTAACCGCTAACAATCCTTATAAAGGATATGAGAGTATTACATTTGTAATTGTTACGAAAGTCCGGATTTTCTTTGTCAATTCACACAATTGTTCATCAGGGTTAATCTAAAAAAAGGAGTAGTGTGTCTATGATTGCTACACTGCTTGTAGCTTGGATTGTCTTTACAATCCTCGTTAAAGCTATGAAAACAACGGCGAATACTGCATTTATTGTTGCTGTCAGCATTGTTTTATTAGAAGCGGGTTTTGGTATCAGTCCTCCAGATATCTGGAACTCTGTCATGAGTTTGCCCAAATCCACGCAAACCAGCAATCAATGACCACCTGACAGGTAACCCTATCTTCGCTCTAGGATCTACGGTGGCGTACACAAGTCTTATATAGTGCATTAAAAGCAGTTTCGATCCCCCTAACCCCCCTTAAAAAAGGGGGGAACTTAATTCCAATTCTCCCTTTTGACGATGTTTCATCTCTTTTCTAGAGATCTGTACACCACCGTAGGCTCTAGGATAGGGTTACCTGTTAGGTGATTCACTTGATTGATGCAGAAAGCCGTGCCAAAACGTCCTGGACTTTGGCAGGCAATTGACGCAAGGCTTTACCTCTTTCACGATCCACCGCTACTAAAGTCACTTTTGCAGTTACGTATAATTCTTGCCTATCTAGTGATTCAATTGCATAATCCCAGTTAATACGAATTCCTGTAACCTCAGCCATGCGCGTTCTCACAACTGCTGCCATACCTAATTGAAGAGAACGGTGATAGCGTACTGACAGTTCTACAACAGGTAAATCACAACCCAAGACGACAAGCTCTGCGTAATCAACCCCAATTGCTCGCAAGCATTCTACACGTGCTTCTTCCATCCAAGCTATGTAAGTACCATGCCAAACAATACCCGCATAGTCAGTATGGTGCGGTTGTACCCTCACAGGATATTCAAACCAATTTTCCAACTCTTGATTTGATAATTTGTCAAGAGCACTTGTGGGAGGAAGTTGTGGCTGATTTAGCGTTTCTTCTGACATTTTCAAAACTCAAGAGACTGCCTCATCTGACATAACACAAAATTTGTGCAAATTGTGCATTATTATTTTTTGAAGTACGGTCTATTGACTGGAATATCGCTGTGAGCCATAATATAGAGCGCTCCCCAAGTTGCAGTAAAATATTTGAAATGCAAAGGGATCGAACGTTGATAACAAGTCCTGTTTGGAAAGGAATTGCAGAGATTACTGCCAACTTTCACTTATGGAGCAAGCAATACAGGCGAACATAAACAGGAATATTAATTTTTTACACTACCTTACACCTTCTGAGTTCTGCAAGTCAGCGTGTGATAGAGGTAATGCAGAGGAAACTGCCGATTGTAGTTGCTAAATTGTGAAAATAGTTGCTAAATCTACGAGCGATCCAATACGAGATACCAACAATGGTGGCACCTTGTTGTTAATAAGTGCGTGTTATTGCACTGATTTTTTTGCCCAAACAAATTTAACAATAGCAAGTCAAAAACAACATGAGTGCCAACCCTTTGAAAGGTAGCCTCATCTGAATGGCTAAGAGCTAATCGCTAATGGCTAATAGTTAATGATCGAGAGCTGACCGTTTTTCAGGAACAGCAATTAGCAATCAGCAATGAGCTTTTTAGCAATGTTAAATTTAATAACGCTTAGCTAGAGTTTTAGTGGCTACAGGTGGTTGCACGGGATGCTTGACAATATTGGCAAGTTCCTGTAATTGATTTACCGCTTCTGCGCCTTCTAATTTCATCAATTCGCGATCGTCCCGCATCTCAGTCCATGTGATCCCGTAGTCGGAGACCAAAAATCGAATGAGGTGATTTTCTCCCAAGCTGACCATAAACGAAGCACTGTTCATTTGGTCGCCACAAGTATAGCAGGATGCTGGATATCCCCGCTTCTCTAGCACGATTGCCAAAGCTTGCAGGTTCATCACTAAGTCCTGAACGAATTGCCGATGTTGTTGTGCTAATCTGAGAAACACGTCTTTCCTCCTAACACCACTATCATTTGGGTCTCTTTTATATTTTCTTTAGATTCTCTCTCCAACTGGTATTGTAAACTATCCATTACAATTTATAGGTGTAAACAGAATCCTTAATTGCTACCTAGATTAGGTTAATCTATATATTTCTGGACTGTCGTATCAAAATATTCAGTTTGCTATTCCATAATTTCGGATAGAACGGCAAAAATTTATATTGTTTTTAGACAGTTCTATCAGGGTAGACGGAAAGCAGGAGTAATTCGCTATTAGATTAACTCAAATTTGGTACAAGTCAACTGAAGAAAATACCGATATTTTCTCGAAATCGGTTACATTGCACTAAAAATGCTACCCCTGATGCTACAAGTGCATCTTTATACCCTTTAAATTGTAAGAGATGGCAAGCTGTGTTAGCAGTTATCTCACAGCAATTAGTATGACACAATATTTCAACTATCTGCTTCACATATCTTAAGAATCAAGAAAAATTGGTAGATGACCCCGAACACTTGAGGCTCAGGGGTGTAGATAGGCAATATCTTGTAGAAGATGAATCTTACCCGTCTTAGAGGCAAGATGCAAGGCAAACACAAGAACGATATTGGATGCAACTGAGCGATCGCTATATACTACTGCTTTGCGTTGCTTGATGTTCCAAAGCAGCACGTGCATTTCTAAAACCTAGATTTGAAGCAAGTAGTCCTTTCCCTCCGCAGGCAACTGCAAACCAGAAGGTGATTATTTATACAAATTTGTCCTTTCTACAATCTCAAGTGAAAAACCCTAATTGTTTGACCTAACAGTGAAGATACCGAAAATCTGAAAACCAATGTTGCCATTTCGGCAGAAATTTTATACTGAGTGAATAGTTAGTGGTTAGTGGTTAGTAGAAAAAACGACTAACCACTAACCACTAACCATTACCCAACAATTTGCCACCAACCAAAAGCCGGACCGATAAAACGAATGGTCAACCAAGCAACAACCAAACCGCCAATTCCAAACCAAGTTAGGCGATTTGCCCATTTAACAAAAAATTCTGCTTGAGATTTGGTAACGGGTACCCAAGGTAGGATACGGGTTTCTTGACCGTATTTCTCTCCTATTAATTCTTTACGACGCTTTGCTTCACCCATAATGTTAAAAAAGAATCAATTCTATGGCTGATGATAGCGCTTGGTTGCAGCAATAAGGAGAAAAAGTTATAAGTTTTAGAGTTCTTGCCTAAAAAGAAAAGGCTTTGGCAATCTTATCTCCACTCCCACTGACAAAGCCTTGACCATCTGGATAAAAGACTACAGACGTGACCACATCGGAATATGATGTAAATGTACGGATTTGTTCTCCCGTATTTCCATTCCAGAGTTTGATGGTTTTATCCTCGCTGCCACTGACTAAGGTTTGTCCGTCTCGATTGAAAGCAACAGAGTTAATCAAACTGGTGTGACCTGCAAGCGTCCGATTGAGTTCTCCGGTACTCACATTCCACAATTTGATGGTTTTATCGTTGCTACCACTAGCTAGAGTTTGACCATCAGGGCTAAACGCTAGCGATCGCACTGAATCTTGATGCCCGGTGATGGTACGATTGAGTATACCTTTTGTTAGGTTCCAAAGCTTAATGGTTTTGTCTTTGCTAGCACTGGCAATGGTTTGACCGTCAGGGCTAATAGCAACAGCAAAGACTCCTTCTGTATGACCTTTAAGAGTATGGAGGGATTTACCAGTTTGTACGTTCCAGACTTTAATCGTGTTATCCCAACTGCTGCTAACTAGTGTTTGTCCATCAGGGCTGAAAACAACTGACCTGACGTTTTTAGGATGCTCTGCCAAAGTCCGAATAAGTTTTCCCGATGGCACATCCCAAAGTTTGATAGTTGCGTCCTTCCCACTACTTGCTAACATCTGTCCGTTGGGACTGAAGACAACTGACAAAACTCCTTGAGCATGACCTTCCAAAGTCTTAAGGTTTTTCCCGGTTTGTAAATCCCAAAGTTTAACGGTTTTGTCCTCACTAGCCGTAGCAAGTAAAGGTATGCTACCCTCGGACACGGGGTGAGGGCTCACTGCCACCGACCAAACCCTGCCTTGATGACCTGTAAAGGTGTGTGCGAGCTGAATCTTCTGCCAGTTTATGGCTTTTACTTCAATGGAAGAATTATTGATTTGCCACTGATAGACCCCGAAGGCTGCACCAGAAAGCACTACCACAGCCGCAATACTCCCAACAAGCAGTTTCGGAGATTTGCGAACAGGAGCTTGCTTTTGAGTTGTTTTATTATCTAGCATGGGAGACCTCTAACTTTTTATGTTATTTCCATATCCTCATGGTTCGATCGCGACTACCACTTACTAAAATGTGTCCCCAAGAACTCATCGTCATAGACAATACCCAGTCTGAATGTCCGGAAAGGGTTTGATACAAATTTCCCGTTTGTAAGTCCCAAATCTTAACGGTTTTATCAACACTTGCACTCGCGAGTGTTGTGCCATCAAAGCCAAAAGCGACAGCAACAACGCGATCGCTATGTCCTGGGATTGTGCGGAGTAATTTGCCAGTTGCGATATCCCAAACCTTGATTGTCTTGTCCCAACTGCCACTAGCAAACTTTTGCCCATCTGGACTAATAGCCACAGATCTGACAGCATCAGTATGATCTTCAAGAGTGCGAATTAATTTTCCGGTTTGTAGATTCCAGATCTTAATAGTTTTATCTTGGCTACTACTGATAAGAGTTAAACCATCAGGTGTCAAAGCCAGGGAAAAAACAGCACTTTTATGTCCGTTCAGAGTTTTTAACAGTTCTCCGGTGCGGACATTCCAAATTTTAATAGTTTTATCTTCACTTCCACTAACAAGGGTTTGACCGTCACGGCTTAAGGTCACCGACCAAACGGGTTGAAGGTGACCCCTAAGGGTATTCAGCAATTGACCCGTTCGAGTCTGCCAAATTTTGATAGTATTATCCCCACTTCCACTCACGAGTGTTTGTCCATCTGCACTGAGAGTAACTGCCCTCACATTCTCGGAGTGAGATTTTAGCGTGTGTAAGAGTTTTCCCGTACCGGCTTGCCAGATTTTAATGGTTTTGTCCTCGCTACCACTTGCGAGAGTTTGTCCATCGGCGCTTAAGGCAACTGACCAAACAAAACTGTCATGGGCAGCAACAACTCTTGCAAGAGTGTATCCTTCTTTCCTGCTAGGGGTGGGTTGTTCTTGGCTCGGTTCGGGATTGTCTTCTTTGGATAACGGGGATTTGGGTACTAGGAAAAAGTAAAGCCCTGCTGCTGTTGCGATCGCCAGGGCGATGACTCCGAGCCCTACAGGCAGCCATTTCGTCAAAAATTGCTCCTGTGGTGTTGATTCTATCTTTGTGACATTTGAAACTGTAGAATTACTGAATAGTGGCGAGCGAGATTCAATAGCAAGAGTTTGACTCGGCGGATCGATTTTTTGTAACCCTTTTAAGACCTCTTCTGCTGTTTGATAGCGCAGGCGGCGATCCGACTCCACCATTTTTTCAAGGATCTCAGCCAGTTCTTGGCTGATTGCGCTACTATCGCGCCAATTTTTTATACCCGCATATGGGCTGTTGGGATCGATAAGAGTTTTGACTTCTTGAGCAGATAATCCACTTGCTGCTTGTATGCCAATGACACCCACGGCATAAATATCGCTATTAAGTTGAGGGTAACCGTAAACCTGTTCTGGGGGCATATAAGCAGGAGTCCCCACTGCCATTGTTAAATTAGGTACACTTTGCCCATCTAGGGGAGGAATTTGTTTAACTGTACCAAAGTCAATTAAGACTAATTTACTATCTGTTTGTCTTCTAATTAAGTTAGAAGGTTTCACATCGCGGTGAATAACTCCATAACTGTGAACAAATTGTAAGATTTCTAAAATACCAGTTAATAAATCGGTAACCCGTTTTGAGTCCCAGGGGTGTCCCAGAATTAGCTCGTGAGTGAGAGTATGTCCGGCTATGTACTCCTGAACGAGATAAAATTCCTTGTTTTCTTCAAAATAAGCAAGTAATTGTGGAATGCGGTCATGCAAACCCAATTTTTCTAAAATTTCCGCTTCGTTTTTAAACCAAAGCTGAATTTTTGGCATTAATTCTGGGTTTTGTTTTGTTGGTCGTAATTGCTTGACGACGCAAACAGGATGACCGGGACGGTGGGCGTCGTTAGCAAGATAAGTTTGCCCAAATCCTCCTTGTGCAAGAACTTGAATAATTTGATAGCGACCACCCAAAAGTTGACCGTTCATAAGCTGTTGTTACGCACTGAATTTACAGACTTGGCGTGAAGATTGTTAGGGATTAGTGGTTAGTAGTTAGTGGTTAATGGTCACTGGTTACTAGTGTGAACTGAATTTACAAGCATTGTACCTACTAATTCTTGTAGGGGCGCAACGGTCTTGCACCCCTACGTACCACTAACAACTAACACTCCTCAAGCCGAGTCTTCTTCTTGGGTGGGGGAGAACAGGCTGGGGTCGAGATAATTGATCCGTGCCAAAGGGCTAAGGGCTGCCAGAACTTGAGCGCCGTAACTTCTGAGAATGACACGAGTATCTAGCAGGGCAACAACACCTTTGCTTTCTCGCACGGGGGCAATAGCCCGTTGCAATTCATTCAACGCCGTTGGTAACAAGTACAGACGGAACCAATCCTGATGCGATCGCTTGTAGTATGAGACTCTTCCTGCCACTAAAGGATGTTCTAGGGATGGCAGGGGCAAAGTGGAAATAACCAGGAGTTGGGGGGCTGGCAAAACTTTTTGATGTTCGCGCCAAAATTCCCAGCCCGTCACCAAAATACCTTTCTCATCCAAACAAGTTTTTTCTACCTGCACTCGCGAACCGAACTCAGCTGCGAGAATAGCACCCACTTGAGCTTTTAGTGGTACATCTCCCACAATAACAACCGTCAAACCGGGAGCTGTAGCGCCCAGACACACTAAAGTTCGTACTTTATGAATAAATGCTGTCTGAAATTCTGGCGTGTTAGGTAAGGGGAACTGGTAAGGTACGTACAATTGAATGGCTTCTGTTTGGCTATCCGATGAAAACTTCAAACACGTCAGATCGCCCAAACCCAACCGAGTCCGGAATAAAGGCGCTTCCGTTTCTGGTTCTAAGGCAGTCCCAACGAGTACAACAGGTTGGCGTTGCCAAATGGTCTCCAGTCTCTTGCCTAATTGAATGGGGGCGCAGTGTAAAGAAAACAAACCCGGACGGCGAGCAATAGTTGCCCAAAGGAGGGGAGGGGAGGGAGGGAGAGGGGGAGAGGGGGAGAGGGGAAGAGGGAGATTTTCGTGACGTTCTTTAAATTGATGCCAGAAATTTTGCCAAGCATTTGGTGTCTTTGTTATATCCAACGCTCCAAACAACCGACTTAAAACTTCTTCTTCAGCTAAGGTTAGGAGATAACACTCGTAAGGGTTGGTTGGATGTTGAAATAGTTCGTGGGTAAGTTGTACCCGAGAAGCACGAATTGTGTCTGCTTGGCTTGGGTAAGCAAGCATGAGTTCATCCCAGTCATGTGCTTCCAAACTGACTGACATTTGTTGACGCGCCCAATCTTCTAAATCATCTACCCCATCAATAATTGTGGGAATGCCAGCAGGAAAACTATTATCTGAGATGAGTTGCCCTTTTAACCAAGCCTCGGGTGAAATTAGGAGTAGCCCTTGGAAGTCGTGACCGGGCCAAGAGTCCCCCGTTCTGATTGGCTTGTTGACTTGCAACCACTGCTGCAATCGGGGTATTTCCACCCGCAACAAGCGTTGCTGTACGGATTGGGTGGCAACAATAATTACCGCACCGGGCCACATCAAAGCCGAAGCAACAAAACTCGTGCGATATCGCCCTTGATAGCCACTCACTGCCCCCACTTGAATAAGAGCACTCCGTCCGAGACGCAAGGCGCGTGCTACCAACCGTGCCATCGTCAAATGATGAGGCCACGAAGGGAACCCCGCCTGCGATCGCAGGAAGTTATGTAGTGATAAATGAACTTCTGCCTCAATCACTGGCTTTCAATCCCCTACAAATTCATTTTTTACTTGTAATAGCCCCATAAAAATCCATTATGTTGTTAGTTGCTAATGGCTAATGGTGAGACTAGTGCGTTCCCTTGTGCGTGGCATGCTCATTGCCATAGGAGGGTTTCCGTCCGCAGGCAACTGGTGAGTCCAGCGCTGCAGGTGGGTTTCCCGCGCCGCAGGCGACTGGTGAGTCCAGCGCTGCAGGCGGGTTTCCCGCGCCCTGGCGACTGGCGAACAAGGGAGGGCGAAGACGAAGGCCTAATAGCTAATTGTTCATTACCATTAGCTATTAGCAATTAACCATTAGCCGGTACCCTAAGTTATGCCAACTTATACAGGAATCTCTAGTGAAGCCTTTAAACACCCCCTGGACCGTGAAGCCGAGGAAGCCCTACGTAGTTTACCGGGGTTTGATTTTATCGCCCGGAAATTCATGGAATTTTTTGTTGAGCGCCCTCAGTTAATTTATCTAATGGGTAACACCATCCAAGTTGGGCCTCGTCAATATTCCACTATTTACCATATGTTTCGAGAATGCGTGCGGGATTTGGATATTTATCCAGAACCTACACTGTTTGTCGAACAAAATCCAAGCGCGAATAGCTATGCGCTGGGGCAAGAGCATCCTTATATAGTCATCAATACAGGGATCTTAGACTTGCTAAGCGAAGCCGAAATCAGGGCAGTGTTAGCCCATGAACTGGGGCATATTAAATGTGGTCATACTATTTTAATTCAAATGGCGATATGGGCGATGGGTGCTGCATCTGTCATTGGAGAATTAACTTTAGGCATAGGTAACTTGTTGAGTCAAGGGTTGATTTACGCCTTTTATGAATGGCGGCGTAAAGCCGAGTTATCAGCAGACCGAGCTGCTTTGTTAGTCATGGATGACTTGAACCCAGTGATGACTTCAATGATGAAAGTTTCTGGGGGCAGTCTTAAATATGCTAACGAATGCAGCTTACAAGAGTTTATTCTTCAGTCAGAGGATTATCAAGCACTTGACGCAGACGGATTAAATCAAATTTATAAATTTTTAATTTACAATGGGGGTCAAGGTGCATTTTTAAGTCATCCCTTCGCTGTCGAACGCGTGCATTATTTGCGACAGTGGTTAGAATCGGAAGAATATCGGCAAATTAAGAGGGGAAACTATCAACGTTCTGCTGCATCGGGTGCAGTCAACGTAGAAGCACAAGCCGCCCAACAAGCAGAGGCAGATACATTGCGTCGGCAAATTGAAGAATTGCAAAGAGAAATAGACAGAATGAGAAGATCTGATTCTAGCGATCGCTAAGGTTAACTCCCAAGGATTGTTGTTGGGTGGGCATCGCTCACCCAACAGTCAAGAGAATGCGAAGCACAGCCTCGCTCTACACATTCCCCAGTAGAGGAACGAGTATGGCACAAATGATTATGCAGTTGCTGAAAAGTGGAAATCTGCTATCAGTGGCAGTTCAACAAGAGGATGCTGCGATAGTCTTTGCGAGAAAGAGAGAATTTCTAAATTCTCAATCTCACCAGTCGTAGGGTTAAGACGAGCAAGTACACCATAATCAATTTCAGCTGGTTCCTGTTCTGGGTAAGGAGGGCGCTTGCTAATGTACAAGACGTCGCCAGAACTATCGTATTCAAATCGTAATTTCCCTTGCATAGAGTGTCTCTTTGTTAATTTTTAAGATGAAGACAGCGATTGGCAAGCAACAAGAGTGCTTTTCTTTTATTTCCTGTAGTGGCCAGTGATGCAACTGTCTACTCTCACTTAACAAACAGTAACCTTTACATTCCACGGGTGCAGTTAGTCAACAACTGTTTTTTGGTTTGAAGCGAGTTGTTTCCCGTTCGTTCTTTTTAAGATGAACATAATTATAATTAAATCTTGCCCTAATTAGTTCGTTAATCATGTCGGAAGAAGATATTCGTGCCACGCGACTGGAGAAAGTAGAACAACTGAGACAGCTAGGCATGAATCCCTATGCCTATCATGGGGAATTAACTCATCATGCTGCTGAACTACAGGAGAAATTTGCCGATCTGCCTAGCGGTGAAGAAATTGACGTTGAAGTTGCTGTAGCGGGACGCATTATGGCGCGTCGTGTTTTTGGCAAACTGGCTTTCTTTACCTTGCAAGATGAAACCGGCACAATTCAGCTTTACTTGGAGAAAAAGCGCATAGAGGAAGGCATGGCAGAGGTTGCTGGTGCTTTCGATAATTTGAAGCAACTCACAGATGTCGGTGATATTCTGGGAGCGAAGGGAACAATCAAACGAACTGAAAAGGGCGAGTTATCTGTATACGTAAAAAAATACACTATTCTTACTAAATCCCTTCTCCCCTTACCTGATAAATGGCATGGGTTGACGGATGTTGCCAAACGCTACCGTCAGCGTTATGTCGATTTGATTGTTAATCCTGAAGTTCGCCAAACATTTCGCCGCCGTGCTCTGATTACATCTGGTATTCGTCGCTACTTAGAACAGCGTGATTTTATTGAAATTGAAACTCCCGTTTTGCAATCGGAAGCAGGGGGTGCAGATGCGCGTCCGTTCATCACTTACCACAACACTTTAGAGATAGAACTGTACCTGCGAATTGCTACGGAACTCCATCTCAAGCGTTTGATTGTTGGCGGTTTTGAAAAAGTCTTTGAACTGGGCCGGATTTTTCGCAATGAAGGAGTTTCTACCCGTCACAATCCTGAATTTACCACGATTGAAATTTACCAAGCGTATGCCGATTACAACGACATGATGGCATTAACGGAAGATATTGTGACTACCGTTACTAAAGAAGTGCTCGGCACGCTCGAAATTAGCTACCAAGGTACACCAGTGAATCTGACTCCACCTTGGCGGCGTGCGACTATGCATGACTTGGTGAAGGAATATACGGGATTGGATTTTAACTCGTTCGGGACTTTGGAAGAGGCAAAAGAAGCAAGCAAGAATGCTGGTCTTGAAGGTATAGAAGATTGCTCCTCAATAGGTAAGCTTTTGAATGAAGCCTTTGAGCAAAAGGTAGAGGAAAACTTAATTCAGCCGACTTTTGTTATCGATTATCCTGTGGAAATTTCGCCACTGGCAAAACCCCATCGTTCCAAGCCCGGTATTGTAGAACGTTTTGAGTTATTCATCGTCGGAAGGGAAACTGCCAATAGTTTCTCCGAGTTGACCGATCCTATCGACCAAAGACAGCGTTTGGAAGCTCAAGCAGCACGCAAAGCGGCTGGCGATCTCGAAGCGCATGGGGTTGATGAAGATTTCTTGACGGCGCTGGAATACGGTATGCCCCCTACAGGTGGTTTGGGAATTGGAATTGACCGCTTGGTGATGGTGTTAACAGACTGTGCTAGCATTCGGGATGCGATCGCATTTCCATTGCTAAAACCTTCTAGTAGCGTTATTAAGGGATTTGACTACAACTCAGCAACTCAAACACTGACAATTGAATTCAGTAGTGGTAGCGTTTATGAATATTACAAAGTGCCTCCTGAAGTCAAGGAAGCTTTAGAGAACGCTCCTTCCGATGGCAAATACTTTAACGAGTCTATTAAAGGAAAGTTTAAGCACGAACAGTTGAGTTAAGCAGGTCTAAGGTACATGATGGTCAAGCCATCATGTACCTTAGAGGACTCAATTAGTGAGGATGACTTGTATGAGTTACGCATGACGAAGAGCGAGCATAACCCTCGATTTATCTTGACAACCGCTACTCCTCAGTGTTTCGTAGTTCTCCACGCTTTTATGAAGAAATATGACGGTGCTATTCGGGAGAAGGAGAAGTTCGCAAAACGGATTAATTCGTAGTAAACCGGAGTAATTCGGTTAACTGACTTCACCATAACTCAGTACAGAACTGTTTATTCTGTATTACTCGCAAGAGTTTTAGTCCGCTTTTAAATGATGACTTAATGAGATTAGCCAGTCTCAAGCGTCGAGGGAGGAACATGGCTGCTTTGCGACAGTGCAACACCGAACCTTACCCCGTGAAGTTTAAAAGCAGTGTTGAGGCAAACTAGACCCCGCACAGGGAGTTAATCAAATGATTACCAACTCTGTATTCGTTTTAAGCAAGAACGGTAAAATATTAAAACCAACAACGCCAGCTAGAGCTAGAATTCTTCAAGCACAGGGTCAAGCTAAGAAATTGAAGTTATTTCCATTTACTCTAATTCTAGATAAGGAGGTTGATGAAAATGTAGAACCATTATTAGAATTACGAATTGACCCAGGTTCTAAGTATAGCGGGTTTTCGTTAGTAGACTTAAATAAGAATGAAGTAGTCTGGGCAATGGAATTAGAGCATCGGGGATTAGCCATTAAAATGGATTTAATCAAAAGGGCCAGTGTTCGTCGTTCTAGAAGGTCAAGAAGACTTCGTTATCGTCAAAAGAGATTTGACCGCAAAAAGCCCTATGGTTGGTTACCACCATCTTTGAAACATCGTTTGTTAACTACCCAGACTTGGATTAAACGGTTGCTTAAGGTCGCTCCCATTAAATCAATTGCAATTGAATCTGTTAAATTTGACTTGCAAAAAATAGAAGCACCAAATATTGAGGGGATTGAATATCAGCAGGGTACGCTGTTTGGATATACGCTACGCGAAGCACTTCTAGAGCATTGGGGAAGAGAGTGTGTTTATTGTGGTCTGACGGATGTCCCCTTACAAATAGAACACATCAATCCGCGAAGTAAAGGTGGTAGCGAGCGCTTTTCAAATTTCACCTTATCGTGTGAAAAATGTAATCAGAAAAAAGGTAGTAAACCAGTAGAGCAATTTCTGAAAAATCAACCAGAAATATTGAAAAAAATTAAAGCACATCAGAAAAAATCATTGTCAGACGCCGCCGCAGTTAACTCAACTCGTAAAGCAATATTTGAAATGGCACACCAATTTGAGTTACCAGTTATCTCAGGTGATGGTGCGTCTACCAAGATGATTCGGATTCAAAGTCAATTGCCAAAGGCTCACTGGCTCGATAGTGCATGCGTGGGAACTGACCAAATTGTGAAATTGCGTGTATGCCAACCACTGCTTGTTACTTGTACTGGTCATGGGACAAGACAGGTTCAAAGAGTAAATGCTAAGGGCTTTCCTGCAATTGCTAGTATCAAAAAGAATCCCATGACTGGTAAAAAAGAAGTTAAGTTAGTGAGTAAAAATCAGAAATATACTCATGCGACAGCAGGTGATTATGTGATTTGCACTTTGTCAGAAAACCGTAAACATATTAAAGCGGGAATTTATCGTGCTAGAGTTAAAACTCCAACTCCTAAAGGAGTAGAAGTGCTAATTAACGGTCATCGGATCGGAGTCAATCAAAAATACTTCAAGCTGATTCATCGCTCCGATGGTTATGAATACAGTTTTACTACGATTGACCCTGATTTACTACGTTTAAAGCCTATCTAATGGTATGATAAAGAACCTGCACGGATTAGACTGCGGGAATTGCAGCAGAGAGAAACACTATGACAAACTTGATAACAAATTTCCTCAATTCTTAAAGGCTTGGGCTACAAATATCCTACATCAAGAGGAGCTAATCCCAAAAGAAGTACTAGCATTACATATTTTTTATTATGTAGGGATTTTATTAGGTACAAGTAAAAGACGACAACAGAACTGACTCAGGTAAGCTAAAAATATTTTAATTTGCACACCTAAATTTTCAATAAAAATCTTGTGGGGCGGGCGAGACGCCCGCTTTCCCCGGTATGAACGGGCGGGGACGCCCGTTCCACTAGAAAGAGGTGCGTTACATTTCTATAAGAAAGTGCTGTATTAAATTACCTAAAAACTGCTGTCGCCATAAGACAATGTAAAAGGGTCTGTTACAATTGACAATTTGTACCCAACAAACCTGTATATTTTATATTAAGTACGAGTCATATTACGGGATATAGAATATAACATGGTTTGAGGTAGAACATCTGTTGCAAGCAAAAGAGATAAAAGATAGACTAAAAGCACTCCTGAAAGAAGCATCTTCCATCGACTCTAATTTAGCGAAAAGATTAGACGAGGTAAATCGTTGGGTTAAAGATGTAAAGCTGGGGTCGCTGACATCTAAGAAATTTGTCATGTTCTTTCTTCAACAAATTATTAGGGATGCTCAAATTTGGTTAGACATCAAAGCGCAAACCTCAGAAGAAGAACGACAACTGTATTATCAGCAAATGACTGCAACAGAAAGATATTGGTACGGTTATCTATTTCCCAAATGGCTGGAACAGAATGATTCAAAATTCTTAATTTGGAAACAAAAATTAATGTCCGGTGAGTTTAGTCAAGCAGATACCATGCTTTTGCGCTCCATAGCTACTGAAGTCGTCCGACGTGAAGGAACTTTTTGGCAGTGCTATATTGCAGATTTGTCAATGGCAACTGATATAATTGTAAGTAACAAGCAGCAAAAGCCACTTTGCAGCCAAATCACCAGTCTCTCTGATGAATTCTTGCAAGGAAAATATGATGAGTGGAAAAATACCCTACAAAATTGGGGTATGGATAGAGGTATTTTCTTAAGTTACAACCCCAATACAATAGATGGCATAAATCAGATAGTTAACGTAGTGCTGTACAACAGCGATCATTTGAGAATAAGCGTTTATTTAAAATTAAATTTATAGTTGCAGGTTTGTGACATTTACTCTTTTTTAAAAAAAGCATTATTAACTAAAATATTGTCATTATGGTGAAAGAAACATCTTCTGACGGTCACGCGAGTTTCACAACGTTTCTGAAACACTTAGAAGAAGCAAGAAAATTACAGATTGACTGGATGACATATGGTATTGACTCTGTAGACTTGTATGTTGATGATGTAGATGGAGATTGGTTGGAAAACTGGGGAGAGGGTGAAGACGAAGAAGTACAGCGCCAGAAAATTGTGGCGGCTATAACTGGATTTCTAGAAAGCAATGATTGGGTAGCCATTAGAATACGCAAGCACTTCAATAACGAATCTAAGCCTTTAGAAGAAATTGCGAATGAGCTAGAGAAATGTTTAAGTATTCTCGAATTTCATGAAAGACTTTTTGCTGTCAAGAAAGTTCTAGCTGATGGTATCACAACTACAGATAGTGAAGCTCTTACAAGTGCTAAATGTAACGATTTCGAGTTACTGGATCTGGCAGAGGAATTGCTGGAAAAATTAGCAGAAAATTTTTGTTGGGTGTATAGGTCGAATTAATGGCTAATAGCTAATGGCTAATGGCTAATGGCTAATGGCTAATAGCTAATGGTGAGACTAGCTCTCTAGGTGGGTTTACCACGCCTTGGGAAACGCTTCGCGTTTGGGATGCGATAGCTGTATAGCCTTGGGGGTGTAGCATGGCATTGCGTAGGTACCGAAGGCATACAGTTAATGGTAATAATTGATAGAGTTAGGTGGGCATATTGCCCACCGTATGAAATATTTGTTAGGCAATGCCTTTTATAGCTACGTGAACCATTAGCCATTAGCTGTCAGCCATTAGCCATTAGCCATTATCCCTCAATTTGCTACTTCAGCCATCTCGATAATTCGCCCTTCGTAATCTTTAACTAAAAAGTTGAGGGGTTTTTGGTTGCGAATTTTAAATTTCAAACCACGGGTTTCGACTCGCATTAAAATCATTTCCAAGCAGTCGCGATCGAAGCAAACATGGCGTTGCTGATTTTTAGTGCCTATACTCGCTCCCGTAATGACATGTAACTGAGTATTTTTCTTGAGCTGATACCAAAGCCCGTCACTGGCGTTGGTCATTCTACTACCAGCTAGGGAAGGGCTGCTAGACAGGTACAACGGATCGACTCCTGTTGCAC
Source organism: Tolypothrix bouteillei VB521301 (assembly GCF_000760695.4). Lineage (GTDB taxonomy): Bacteria > Cyanobacteriota > Cyanobacteriia > Cyanobacteriales > Nostocaceae > Scytonema > Scytonema bouteillei_A. The sequence goes on from NZ_JHEG04000001.1 coordinate 7,091,679, forward strand.
CAATGGTTTGCTCGTAGTTGTAGTAATAGTGCAAGGGAACTTCTGCTGCTGGTAAATCGAGCAGCCCTTCGTACAACTGCCTTGCTATTTCTAGATCGGACACCATCACAGTATGCACTTTTGGGGCGCTGGTCAGAAACATCCACATAGCACCAGCATATGCGGCTAGTAGCATCACCATGATGCCCTGGGTAGAAAATATGCTGTCTAAGGGTAGGGAGGGCAAAAACGATCCGATGATGTGAGGAATAGACAGGGATTGTAACACGTTGGCAATTATAATCATGAATACGTTTGATCTGTATAAGGATATCCGCTTTTTAAGGTTTGTAGATGTAAGATTTTGGTTAAATTTGTATCTCTAGTGTATCAATTAAGATACATTCTAACTGTTCAGCCTTGGTGGGCTGACAGCAGGATAATATTTCGGTTAACAACAAGATTGCCACTTTTACACTAATTCTAGCAACATACTCTTATCTCAATGATACAAATACCTCATTTTACTGAAGCCAATCATCCATTGGTCAAGTCGCTCTTTCATCAAAGCGACCAAGAACTGCTGACTCAGTTTCAACAAAACCCGGATGCGGGGAGATTCTTTACAGCAGTTTTTTGTCGGTACACTCCTATAGTTTATACCTTGATTCGGCACTCCGCCCGATCGCCCGTGCAAGCGGATTATTTGTTCGCTCTCACTTGGCGACACATTTATCACGAACTTCGGGGCTTGGATTTAAACAGCGGTCTGTCTGCTAGGGAAGGTCTGACCTTACAGAACTGGCTGATTAATATGACTGCCTTGTGTATTAACGAAATTCAATTACCTCCCACCGAAGCGATTCATTATTCTCTGAAAACCACTTCTCCGCCACTTTGGTGTTATGTGGAACAAGCTTTAGATCGGTTACCTCCCATGTTGCGATTGATCGTGGTGATGGCTCAAACGTTCCACTGGAGCGAAACAAGAATTGCTGCTTACCTGCAAGCCGAAGGCGAAGCGATCGCCCCTATTGAGGTAGCAAATTTTCTCCAAGAAGGTTATCGTATGTTAGAGGAAAAATTACCAACAGATATACGCGCTATCTACTTAGGCGAAAATTTTCTTCAACCTGGAGTAGCGTAAATTTACGGTATAACGTGTTATTGGGTTGGTAAATTTTTAATTTTTGTTTAAACCGTTTACTTAAAACCGTAATAGCACGGAAAATTTTTATGAAAAGAGGGTATTTATTGCCAGGAGCAAATTATATTTTGCTGTTGGTTGTTTTGCTATATCCATTTGCTGCAAGTGCGGGCGACATTACCGAACAACTGCACCGTCCTGTCGATCGCTCAATGGTCAGAGAAACAACAGCTCGAGCAGATGAGTTGCAGCGTCAGGGAGAACAACAGTACCAGCAAGGAAGTTCGGACAAAGCAGTTCAGTCGTGGTTAAAAGCACTAGAGCTTTATCACTCAATTAGAGACCTCAAAGCACAAGGTCTGACTTACGATGCTCTTAGCAGGGGTTACGTCAAATTGGGTCTTTATAAAGAAGCAGAAGATGCCATGCGCCGACGTTTGGCCATCGCCCGCGATCTAAAAGACTTCCAGGGTCAGATTTTTGGCTTAAATAACATTGGCAGTTTACTTCTACAGAAAGGAGAAAATAAAGCTGCTTTCCAAACCTTGATAGAAGCGGTAGAAATTGCCACTAAATTAAAGAACATTGAAGGTCAAGGGCTGTCATTAAACAGTTTGGGTTTGGCAACTGCAAGATTGGGAGAGTACAACAAAGCCATTAAACTCTACGAAAAAGCTTTGACTTACCGCCGTCAGCTCAATGATGTCCTCGGTCAAGCCAATACCCTAAATAATCTCGGTGATGCTTACTCAGCAGCCAATGATTACCGAGGGACAATTGGCGCTTACGGCGAAGCACTCGGGTTAGCTAAAATAGCAAGCGATCGCACCAATCAATTACGGGCGATCGACGGTTTGGTCATTGCCCATGGTAGTGTTGGACGTTACGAACGCGCCCTAGACTTACTAGAAAAGAGATTGACACTAGCAAAAGAATTAAACAGTCGGCGAGAAGAATTAAGATCCTTTGAGGTATACGCTCAGTTATACGAGCAAATGGGAGACCTTCCAACTGCTCGCAATTTTTATGAAAGAGCAGTTATTTTAGCAAGAAACCTTGATGAAAACAAATTAGAAGTGCAACTGCTAGATAAAATGAGACAGATTCAAGGTAAAGTCGCCGCTAGATCGAAAAAGAAAAGATAATGGCTAATGGCTAATAGCTAATTGCACTATTAGCCATTAGCCATTAGCCATTAGCATTAATTCAAGTAAACTTGTCCGCTTTGTTGAATTCTGATAACACCCTGTTCGTTACCGGGATTTGCTTGTTCATCTAAAGAAAACTCAATCATTCCAGATTTAGTAGAGACTGGAATCACTCGGACAAAACCGTTATCTTGACGAACGGTAGTAATAGTTACGGGTACTGGCAAGTTTTGCAGAACAACTTCTTGTCCTCCAGCAAGAACGCGCCGTTCTGTGTGTCCAATGACTTCATAGTTAATAGCAGCGTTTGTGTCGTTCTTGATTTTGACAGAAACTTGTCCGTTTGTAGGTGTGACTGAAGCGATAGGAGATTGTTGCTGGTTGGGTGATGGCGGTGCAATAACAGAAACTTGTCCCTGTTGTCTACCAGAATAATTTTGATTTGCGTTATCAGGAGCCTCACCGCCAACGCCCAACCTTACTTGTTCTTCAGTTGGGTTAGCTGGGACAGCGCCTGTGGGAATACCACCTTGAGACGACTGTTGTCGAGTTAAAGCATTGGGTGGACATCCCTGAGGAACCAAAACTCTATTATTGTGAGGTTCTTCATAGAAAATTCTGGGACATGGGTTAACTTTGGAATCTAATCTTGGTTGAGGTTGCTGGAGTTGCTGAGCTACCGCGCCTTGGGGAATAGAGGACAAACCAAAGAGCAATCCTCCGCAAATAGCACCAAAAAAAACAACCGATTTGTTAAATACTTGATATGGCTTATTCATGCTTACCTCCCAATAAATATTGACTAAAATTGCACGAAAATTTTTATAAAAATTGCCTTAAATAATAAGACAACATGGTTTATTCAACGTAATGAATTTTATGTCTACAGAGATGGTAAAAAGCCTCCCTACAGCAGCATTTTAATAAAGACCATTGACTCACCCTGTCTTCACCTTGGCACTTCAACCTTATCAGAACCTTATTATGTGATGAGATAGCATATATATTGCCTCTTTACATAAGGTCTTGAATATTTCTAAATTCGATACAACCATAATAACAATTTCTAATTATTTAGAACTCTTACTATAGTCATGAAAAGAATTATTAGCTTAAATAGTCTTTATATCAAAAGTTAGAATATTTTCAATACAAACTGACACATGAGGCAGAGCCTCAAATAAAACATTCCCAGGTAGAACCTGGGAACGAGGGATAGAAAAGAATATATTCCCAGGTAAACCTAGAAACGAGGAAAGCAGACACATGAGGCAGAGCCTCGAAGAAAGCATTCCCAGGTAGAACCTGGGAACGAGGGATAGAAAAGAATATATTCCCAGGTAAACCTAAAAACGAAGGAACCGCACCATTAGCCATCAGCCATCAGCCATCAGCCATTAGCCATTACCCATTAAGCCTTTTCCCAAAGCTCGCGAACATGCTCGGGTAACCAACTGGCAATTTCCTGAATTCTTTCTTGTGATAATTCGTCTTTTGTGGCAGAAAAGACAGCTTTGACAACTAGTTCGCGGTCTACATTAGCTTGTAATCCCCCTTCATTTGCCACTCTGAATAAAAAGCGATCGGAGTCAATTTTGAAAATGCCAGGACCTTGCCAAGGTGGACGAACCCGACTGAGGAACCCTACAAGGGGATTGGTATCTTTCCACAGATCTGCAATTTCCATTTGCAGAGATTTATCTTCAGTGATTTCAGCTGGTTTGTGTAGTTCTTCTGCAACTCGGTCAGCAGCTTCTGTTGTCATCAAGTCACGCATGACTCGATAAACAACTTCTGTTACGTCTCTAGCATCAAAGATATCTTCAAGGTTGCCTCTAAGCCTAACCTTTTCCAAAAAAGGCATATCTTTAGTGGCAATAGGAACTGCTGGTCCTTCTCTTAATGCTTTAGGAGGATTTGCCTCCATTTTTTCCAGCATTTTCTGACCTTTCTGTGTCAGTTCTGCCTTTTTAAAGGTGATTAAATGTGGCAGAGGACCATCTGCTGCGCCAAAAGTATTGGCAATTCTGAAATCAACTTCTTTGGGGTTGGCAACCTCGGGAACGTCTTCCTGGTTACCGTAAGCATTGCCTGTAAATTCAGCATTGATATACTGCATTTGATTCAGGTAATCCAAATGACCTAAAAGATCTGTTGGGGTCATTTGTCTTCCTGCCAAGTCCGTTTCAGTGAATTCAACTTTGTGCATTCCCTGCCCGGTTTCTTGTATTTTTTTTAGTATAATATAAGCAACATCTTCTCTAATGGGTATTGTCATCTAACCCTCCTTCATGCATTGTCTTTAATGCATTGAATTTGAAGTCATTTTGCCAAAAGTAAACTAGCAGCTTGCAAAACTACTTGGAAAATAGAGAGAATCTAAAAGTAGTTGTACGAAACTGCTAGATGTTAAATTTATGGCTCACTTCATCAAGCATTGCCATTAAATTAGTAGGTAATACGAGCACTTTACATCTGTCACAGGAAACACCTGTTTCTCTGTCATAGGTAACATTGTATGCTAGTTGGTAGTTAGTAGAAAAACAACTAACCACTAACTTTCAAGAGTTATGGGGAAAGTAACTGCGATCGTGGTACCTACACCTTGTGTGCTGTCCACTTGAATGTAACCTTGATGGTTTTGGACAATTGCTTGAGCAATAGCTAGCCCCAAACCAGAACCTGTTGAACTTTGCGATCGCGTGTTTCCTGTTTTGTGGGTACGCGCCGGATCGACTCGATAAAATCGGTCAAACAAGCGGGGTATTGCTTCTGAAGGAATTCCAACTCCTGTATCGCTTACTTTAATTTGCAGATAGCCATTACTGTGACGCAGCCCAGAAACACGATTTGTTGCTTCTATACGTGCTAGGGTAACATTCACTTGTCCGCTAGGTAGAGTATACTGCAAGGCGTTACCAATTAAATTTGTAAATAACCGTATTAATTGATCCCAATTTCCAACCATGACGAACCAATTATCTATTAATTCATGATTTGTTTGTGAAGCGGGTGGATCGATTAATTCTAAAGTTAAAGTGATATTTTTTTCTGTAGCTAACAGTTGTTGTTCCTCAACGACTTCCATCAACAAAGCATCAAGAGGACAAGAGGTAAAAATTTCTTTACTGATACCGCTATCTTGCCTTGCTAAGAACAGTAAGTCATTCACTAACTTACCCAGACGTTGTGTGAGTCGTTCTACAACCTTTAATTGTTGTTTGTAGTAAAGGGGAGTTACACCTTCTGTTTCTGCTAACTCTAAATCGGCAAGAGCAACTTGCACGTTAGTTTGAATTAAGGTAATTGGGCTTCTAAGTTCGTGAGAAGCATCAGCCGTAAACTGTTTGAGACGTTGATAGGACTCACGCACTGGTTCCATAGCTTTACCTGAAAGAAACCAACCACTGGCTGCAACAGAAATAACCATTAATCCAGTCCCCAGTGCTAGGTCAAAAATCAACTGGCGGCTGGGTTTGGTGACTTCAAACCAGGGGTGACTCACTCGCAAATATCCCAAAACTTGCCGACCTATTTGTACTCGCTCTGTGACTTGTCGCAGGAGAAGGGGTGGGGAAGTGGAAGAGGGGGAGGGGGGAGACAAGGGAGAAATGGCTACCTTGTTCTCCTTGTCTTCATTTCTAATAACTTTGACAGTTTCACCTGTCATATTTGGATGTAGCGGAATATTTAGGGGTTGCGATAAAGTAGACCACAGCAGTTCGCCTGTAGGACTAAACCACTCTAGGTCAATGCGATCGTCTTCTACTGTGTCAGCGTTGTTCCGAAAACTGGCTTCTATATTAACGCGAAATTGACCTGAGTCTGAGTTGACTGGTTCAATGACAAGCGATCGCTCTACAACTTCCACCACATGATTTAGGGTATCGTCCATCCGTTCAATTAAGGTATTGCGGACATACAAATACACTCCACTTGCAAACAGCAGCAGAAGTACAGCTGTGATGGCGGTATACCAAAGGGCAAGACGGCGACGGGTAATTTGAAACATGAGGTAGGAGGATTGTTAGTGGTTAGTAGTTAGTGATTAGTAGTTAATGGATAGTGGCTAGCAATTAAGTATGTTGGTAAAAATCAACTCTACTCTATGAATAAATATGAAGTTCTTGTTTTGTACTACTAACCACTAACCAGTAAGGACGATTATCCAGATCTGTTAATTTGACCGAGCTATTTAATTACCAATTACTTAGCATTAATAGATCTCCTCAATATGCTGACTCAAGAGAAATTCAGTCATTGCATCCGCAAAAACAGGCTTGCGTGGAATTACTTGACTGATAAATATCTTCTTTCCCACGCCCTCTAAAACATTAAATTGAAGGGGTTTGGCAGACTTTTGAAAGAATCCTAATGTTCCCCAGTTTTTCTAGTAAAACTTCATTATATATTACTTAAGTGCCATTACTGATTTATTTGAGCACTGCACCCCGCAGAATTCCATATTATTACTGAAGTTATATTTGAGTTGAAAGGGTTAAAGTCTTTTTGTAAAGCTGATACGAGGGCATTCCAGCACTAAGCTGAAAAATTGATAAATTAATTTTTCAATTATGATATGTTCTTGTCAAATCTGGGTAATCTAAACAACAGAAACTTACTAAAAACACAAAGTTTCTAATTCAATTCCAGAACGTATCATATAACAATAACTTAACTTTGCAAAACTACAAAGTTAGGAATAAGAAAAGATGTTTCTTAAAGGTGCATTTTCTTAGAAGTGAGTCAACCAATATGGCAAAGTTTGTAAAATCCTTTCATACAAAAAACAGTAATTTGAATGAATTACACAAACAATACAATATTGCTTTTAGTTGTCTTTCTAGCATCTTTCAAGATACATCAAAAAGTATTTTATATTGTTTCGTTCACAGCGATTTCCTGTATTGTACCGCTTCAAAAAGTAAAAATATTAGGGATTTTTGGAACAACAACGATACAGCCCCTGCGAAAAATAAGATGGGCATTGCTAACCTTAGCAAGTTGTTCTTAAACGCGTGTACGAAACGAATTGACAGAATTTTATTTCTTACATTGGGAGGTGAAGTGTAGAGCTTTTATAAAAAATTTTTGAATTTCATTTTTAAATCTACTCTCGGGCTTACCAGGAAAATTCTATCAAACAGTCATTATTAAAATCCAATTTATTTGGATGCGTAAGGAAACGAGAGTCCATCAAATTTCCACAATTGACAAAACTTACAGCGAGGAGCAAATTCGATCGTGAAAAACAAAATTGTTGCTATTTTAGCTGCTGCTACCGCTTTAGGTAGCTCTCTGTTTGCAGCACCTGCTCAAGCCGTTCAGCAAGATGTAAATGTTGAAATCACTGTATCCCCAGTCCTATTCTTGCGTACTTTCGAGACTGTTAGCTTGCAGATTACCAACCAGGATTTGGGTTCACTAGACAAGGATGTCGATACTATAAACAGAATTACAGATGGTACAACATCAATTGACAGAACAACACCTGTAGGTATTGGTGAAATAGCAGCTGGAACTATTAAGAAGCCAGTGAAGGAGTTATTTGCCGTTTGGTCTAACAGTTCTAACGGTGTTGATGTTACTGTTACACCTGTTACAGGTTCAACGACACTCACAAATACAATTGCTTCACCAAATGGTAGATTTGCAACAGCAACTTTGTCAGATGCTAAAGCTGTGATTACAGATACAACAAAACCTACGACAGCAAAACCTTTAGTCGGAGGTGCTGAACTGTCATTCGATTTGACCTCTACTGCAGCAGGCAAATATGTAGGAGCTAAAATCCGCGTCGAAGCGTTACCTAAATTCTAATTACCGTCGTTATAGAGACGGCAAATTCTGGTGCAGGTGTTATGCCTGCTTCCAGAATCAAGTAGGCACGAATTGATACTAAAAAAAGAAATTAGCTAACGCAAACTAACCTACAGCCAGAAATTGAGGGATTGGATTTTTAAGTAACTGGATAATCAGTAACATATTTTCAATCCCTATCTAAAATCCAAAATCAATATCAGCCACAGTCAACTTTTTGCAAATACAATTTGCACAAGGGTCAGTTTTAAGAAAACGAGCTGGCAACGCAATATGAGAAAATGCTTGAGTATAATTTTGGCGCTGTTTGCCATACCACAACTTCAAGCCTTGGCACAACAGACGCCTCAACCAAAAGATCCAATCGAATTCAACAATATTTCACCTCAAACAGTAGTATTTTCTCTCTTAAAGTCTGCCGAATTTTTCCCCAATGGAAAAGCAAGCGCAACGGTAAATAATCAAACAGAGTTACTAAATCCTCCCAACTTTAGTGAGAGCATTCCCCGCCAATTTCTATGGAAGATGCGGGTGCGTCTAGACGAATTGCAGTTGCCTCTCAAAGCAACTTATAAACTGATACTTCAGCAGGGGCAACAGAATAATCCTTTTAATAACGTGCAATTTCTAGATAATTCGGTTGAAATAATCTCTACCGATTCAAAAACCAATACAGCGATTGTGCAGGGAAGAGTGACCCTGCAATTCCTTAATCTTAACAATATTGGAATTGCAGATACCTATTCTGGACAGCTATCTGTATGCCTGCAAGATAGAAACAGTAGCTGTATGTAGGGATATGGGACTAGTACATGAAGGCAAAAGTATGCCCATCAGAGGGCAGAGCAGGCGCAAAAGGTTTTCTTATAAACTTTTTAGCTGTTACTAATGGTTGCCTTATTTACGCCGCGCTGGACTACTAAGTTTGAAGTAAATTAAGTTTTTTATATTTACTGTGTGAGAAAGTGAAAAGAGCGATGTTTAAAACACCTAGATGTATAGCGCTAAGTTTAATTGGGGCATTAGCCTTAGGGATACCAATTGCTACTGCGATGGAAGTAGGCGTGAGCCCACCCCGGTTTGAAATAGAATTTAATAACAAAACACGTACTCAATCACTTAATGTGACAAACTTGTCTTCCAAGCCAGTGGAAATGAAAGCTTACGTTCGGACTTGGACGACTACAGAAGATAATAAATTTCAAGAAGCTCAATCTACAGAGCAATCTCTGGATCGGTGGATTGTTTTTACTCCCTCTAGATTTACAATCCCTCCCCGTAGTTCTCAGACTATACGCTTTGAAATTCGTCCTAAAGTCAAGCCTAGTCCTGGCGAACACCGTGCTGTGCTTTATTTAGAAGAAGTTCCGCCAGGAGGTGAAGACTCGCAGGCTGTAGTTGCCATTGGTCGTTTAGGTGTTGTGATCTACGGCTATTCGGGAGAAATCAAAAGAGTTGGTGCGTTAAACTCTGTGAGAGTGGACACTAAACCGAATGGCGCAACAGCAGTATTTGATATTTCCAGTACGGGAAATGCTCATGTGCGCGTAAAAGGTCAATATGCCATTTGGTCTGCAGCAAAATACCCTGGGGCTGCAGCAACAAAAGCCTTGCCTGATGTAGAAAATCCCCAAGCAAAACTTCCAGAGAATGTTTTAAATGCCGGATTATTGGATTTTTCTGCTGTGTTGCCTGGGACTCGCCGTCAGCTTCTATTACCTATAAGCAAAAAATTACCTCCAGGTAAATATGTTTTAGATATTAACGGTGATTTGAGTGGAACCCGCATCGATCAAGGTATTCCCTTTACGATTCCGGCTTCATCTGCTACTCAAAAATAACTTTTACTCTTGCAAATATCTCTCATTATCAGGGTGCTTTTACTGCAATCCTGAGTCAATTTGCTACCAAAAAATTCTATAGCTCCTGAGCTTTTATTTACTACAGTTCATTTCCTATATATGCGCTGGATATTGGAACCTTTGTGCTTATGCTGTACCTAGCTCTACCATCTGTACCCCCACCAATAGTTATTACCTTACCACCTCAAGACGTGAGGAGCGAACAATCTACAGAAAAAACTCCGGCTGTGAAGAAGCCAACAAAACCTTCAATTGAAAACAGTGGTCTTACGAGCGTAACAACAGCACAATCGTTGGTTTGTATATCACAGCAGCCTCAAGCATCAGATCGACTCGGCGACAGACTTAGGCAAGTGTTGACTAAGTCTGAAGGAAAAACTGTAAATTGTATCTCTCAAAAGAAATCTGACATTTTTATTTCGCAGGCACACCTTCGGAAACAAAAGCCTGCAATAGGTTTTTCACCAGTTACTTCAGCATCAACTTCAGTTCAAAACAGTTCACCGACAGCTAACAATTTAGCACTTGAAGAAGGAACAACTGCCTCTGCGCCTTTGACTACAACCGATAAAATCAATCCTGTCGATGCTAATTCTGATGGACAACTTAATAACCAGAAGTTTACTAGCGCTTTGGATCGGTTTTCCCAAAAAAATGCGATGGGTCAAATTTTGGCAGCCGTACAAGAACTTATTAATATTTCTTTAACTGGCTCTCTGAAAAATCCTATTAGTGATGCTGTCGAAGCCCACAATCAAAATTCTCAGCAAATCGCTAATTCAACGCTAGAGCAAACATCGATTCCTATAGATTCTGTTGGCGATCGCGAGACAGTAGCCACTGCACCCCTGAGCATAACAGACAAGCTAAAGCCTGCTAATAATCCTGCTGAGAAACTCAATCACCAGAAACTGATTGGCGCATTAGATAGATTTACCCGAAAAAATGCAGTTGGTCAAATTTTGGCAGCCGTACAAGGTTTGATAAATTTTTCTCTCACTGGCTCCCTCAAAAATCCTACTAGCGATATTGTTCAAGCCGACAGTCAAAATTCTCAGCAACTCGCCACATCAACACAGCCAATATCTACTATTGATAGTCCTACTCAAGGAAAAGATTCTATTAACGGTGGTATTGAGTTAGCAAGAGTAGCAGGAGAACCTTTTTTAGTAGGGGTAGTTATTAACGGTCGTGAAGTTGGTACTTTAGATATTATTTCTGAAGGAAGAACTCTTCTCATTCCTCTAGAAAAATTTGCTGATATTGCTGGATTTAGCGTTGAAATATCTGACAGCGTTGTGCAATTAAGTACTCCTTTAGGGTCTGTCAAGTTACAACCTGATTCTCTTAAGCAAATCAACGGTGTTAGTTATATTACTAATGCCAAGCTGCAAGAAGAATTAAAAATAAAGATAGAGTTAAATACTGCAGATGTAACTTTATTGACTGAATTACCCTGGCAAGGAAATCTCAGACAGCGCAGCGCTTCAGCAAATGACCTCAAACCAGACTTTTTACCTCCTAGCAACTTAATTTCAAATTTCCAACAAGAGTTAAATTTTTCTAACAGTAATGGAGATTCGGAATTCCGAACTTCTACCACTTTAGGGGGTAGACTTTTAGGTTTTGCTTATCGCTTTCGGATGGAGAATAATTTTGAAGATACTCCCGATATTAGTGAATATTATATATACAAACGTAGCGGACAATTTCGCTATCAATTAGGTCGCCAGCAACTCGGTTTAAATAACCTATTTAGTGGATTAGACCTGACAGGATTTCAAGTAGGTTATACCAATTTACCTCCTGAAACGTTTGGTTCAAATTCCAGTGCCAATGAGATCTTACCTAGAAGTTCTAACCCCAGACAAACATTCCGGGGCCAAGCTCCCCCAGTAAGCTTTGTACAACTGAGAGTTGGAGGAATTGTAGTTGCACAACAGCAAGTTGGATTTAATGGCAGATACGAATTTATTGATGTCAATTTGCCTGTAGCTCAAAGCAGTGAAGTTGAGGTTGTCATTTTCGATCGCAATAATTTGCGCGTACCTATTGAAATTCGCTCAGCCAGAATTAATACGTCTGATTTGTTATTACCCGCAGGCGGTAATGTACAGCTAGCTGGGGTAGGACTAAGTGGAAATTTAGCCCAAAATCTACTTAGTAATTCCGATTCCTCTAACGATAATCAACTGGTTGGATTTTACCAAGTGAGACAAGGGCTTTCAAATAATTTAACTTTAGAAGGTTCATTTCAAGCTGCACCTGATACACTTCAAACCCAAGCAGGTTTGATTTGGCGTTTAGCTAATCCAGTTATTTTATCTGGAAGCGTTGGTAGTTCTTATGGTAAGCTCGGCTACTCAGCAGATTTAGATGTACAGCTAAACCGATTGGATATCAGAGCCAATTCTCGGTCTCTTCCGGAAGGATATACGGGAAAAAATAATACAGAGCGATATAACCATAGTCTGGAATTGAACTATCGCGTTGGTAATTTTTTAAATGTGGGATTTGTTGCCCGCAGCCAAAAAGATGATAGTAACGATGCTACTAATTACATTTTGCCTACTTTTTATGCACGACCTTTCTCTAACGTATCTTTAAACGGCAGACCTGATATTGATGGGCGATATTTGTTTAATGCTTTCTATCAACCAAATAGTGCAACAAGAGTGTCTTTTAGCACTTATGGCGATGCATACATTTCTGATTTGAGCTATAACCTCAGCCGTAATTATCGGATGTCTTTCGGGACAGAATTTGGGGATAGCTTGGCTCCTCGCTATTCTGTTAGTATCGGTCATCAACCTAATAGTCTTAGCAAACTCAGTTGGAATCTAGGTCTAGCCTATAGCGATGGACAAGTAGGACCGATTGCTGGTGCTAGTATGCACGTACTTCCAGGTCTCTTAGCTAGAGTTGATTATCAAGGTATTCCCTCTAGAAGTAAAGGTTACGGGGGATTGGGCGACGATCGCCTGACGGTGTCCCTAGTATCAGATTTATCTTTTTTAAGTGGAAGAATTGCCCCTGCTGAATCTTTTGGTATCAGTAAGGAAAGGGGAGGAATTGCTGGGCGACTTGTCATAGAAGGAAAAACTAAAGACTTTGACTTAGGCGGATCGATTGTTCGAGTCTACGATAACCAGAACCAAGAAGCTGGTGTGGCAAAAACTGATTCCAAAGGTAACTTCTTTGTGGGCAATCTGCGGGAGGGTACCTACGTTGTTCAACTAGAACCTGAGGAATTACCTGTAGAACTTTCGATTATGAAGTCTTCTGCTGTAGCGGAGGTAGCAACCTCTGCAGTCACGAGTGTAGATTTTCCCGTTAGACCCGAATTTGGTATCGCTGGTCGCATCACCAATATTTCAGGTCAGCCCTTAGGAAAAGTAAGATTGGAACTGATCAACGGTGCAGGCGCACGTGTCATCACTGGTGTGACGGATGAATTTGGTCTTTATCGTCTTGATGGAGTTCCTGTTGGTGTGTATACATTGCGAGTTTCTCCCCAAGATTCACTCAATCCTAATGATTCTCTACCCAAACTGGAAATACAAATTCGCAACCAGTTCGTCTACGATCGGAATTTGCAGTTACCAATTTCTGCTGCAGCTAAGAAAAAGCAATAGAAAGACTTGAAATATAGCGGTTTTCAGTTGACCGCTTAAAGTATCGGGTTCGCGGTTAAAGCAACGTTTGCACCTCGGTTTCGGATAATCCAGTCACTTGGCTGACTTGTGCAATTGACATCCCTGAGGAGAGTAAATTGCTCGCTATCTGTAACACTTGCTTTCGTCCTTGCTCAGCCCTTTTTTGTTCTTGTTCAAGTTGCTTTTGCACTAGCTCTTTCTCTACTCGTTCTTGTTCAAGTTGCTTTTGCGCTAGCTCTTTCTCTACTCGTTCTTGTTCCGCATCAGTTGGTATCCAATTTCCTTGAGCATCATACCACCGCAGCCAAATGCGCGGAATTCCAAAGCACTCTCCAAACCACAACCCCAACCCTATTTCCAACTCCGGAATCCAGATGCGGGGATTTTCCACATCTAGGGGTTGTTCTTGGTAATGCGCTCCCTCTAGTTGAAAGAACCGCACACGATTTGTGTAGCGACTAAAAATTATGTAGTATGGCACTCGCAACTGTTGCTCGTACACAAACCATTTGGTTGGCGGCGTATTTTTCGTTACCTCAGTCTGATTTTCTTCTGGGGATGGCAATTCTGCACTTGCCTGTGGTTGAGGTGATTCTAGCGCCTCTGCTTCTTCTTCAGCATAGGGACCCAGGTCTTCTTTTTCCGTACCCGGCGACAGGAGTTCAACAACAATAAAGGGGTTTTTGCCCTCAATCCATGTTACATAGCTACGTCTCAAATCCCCTCCTGGGTATAACCGTGGTACTCCCACAGCTAAAAACCAATCCGGGCGTTTGTGCCATAGGGGATGCTTCACATCATAGTATAAATTTAAATCCGTACCTGTAAAGAACTCATCCCGATTATGGTTCAACAAACGGACAGTTAAACTCAGTAGCTGGGGTTGAAGGTCATGAAATTCATCTGGCAAGCCTGGTTCCTGTGGATCTTCACTAGGAAGATCGTACATCGTTGGGAGAACTTGCGCTGGTGGCAGGGGTGGATCTGATTGCGTGATGGGAAAGGAAAAGCGGGTCATAGGCTGGATACAGCAGTGTTGGAACTTGCCCTGCTTCCATATTAACGAAGGATGTGAGGTAAACCGCCATAACAAATCCACTCAACAGTCACAGCGATCGCCTAGTATAGAGATTCAAGACACATTTGTAATTATCATGTCTGCTAAGTCGTCTGGTGTAGTTCCTTCCTCCACAATCTCTATTGAGCAACAACCCTCCATCCCCGTTCCACCACTTCTTGGAGCAAATTTGGAGGAGTTGACTGCTTGGGTACAACAGCAGGGACAACCAACTTATCGGGGAAAGCAACTGTACGATTGGATCTATAACAAGGGAGCGCGATCGCTCAATGATATTTCTGTCTTTCCCAAGCAATGGCGTGCAGAAGTAGCTGAAACCCCTATCGGACGCTCAACAATACACTACCGTTCTGTTGCTCCTGACGGTACAGTCAAATATCTTTTAAAACTGACAGATGGTCAAATTATAGAATGTGTTGGTATCCCCACTTTGCGGCGAGGGGGAGATGGGGAGATGGGGAGATGGGGAGATAAGAGCCAAAATCCCAAACCCCTAGAACGCTTGACCGTATGTGTTTCCAGCCAAGTCGGTTGCCCAATGGCGTGTGATTTCTGCGCTACTGGTAAAGGTGGATATAAGCGCAATTTAGCACGTCATGAAATCGTAGACCAGGTGCTGACAGTTCAGGAAGATTTCCAGCAACGAGTGAGCCATGTGGTATTCATGGGTATGGGTGAACCTTTACTCAATACCGATAATGTTATCGGAGCCGTCAAATCCTTAAACCAGGATGTGGGTATCGGACAGCGGAACCTCACTGTCTCAACAGTTGGCATTCGCTCGCGCATTCATCAATTTGCCCAACACCAATTGCAAGTAACGCTTGCAGTGAGTCTTCACGCTTCCAACCAAGCACTCAGGGAACAACTGATTCCTAGCGCTCATTCTTATTCTATAGATGATTTGCTGGCAGAATGTCGGGAATACGTAAAAATTACCGGACGGCGCGTCACCTTTGAATACATTCTCCTGGCTGGAGTCAATGATTTGCCAGAACACGCAATGGAACTAGCACAACACCTGCGCGGATTCCAAAGCCATGTCAACTTAATTCCTTACAATCCCATTCAAGAAGCCGATTACAAACGCCCCAGTGAAAAGCGAATTCAAGCTTTTGTCAACGTCCTTAAGCAGCAACGAATCGCCGTAAGTGTTCGTTACTCCCGTGGTCTCGAAGCCGATGCTGCGTGCGGACAGTTGCGAAGAACAGTAAACAGCGATCGCTAACAACTAACAACTCACCACCAACAACTCACCAATTAACTTCTAGCAAGAATGCCAGGAGCATAAGCCTCAATGACTTTGCCAGTAAGCGTGCAACTTACTAACAGATAGTCACAAATTGGGCATTGGGTTCGAGTTTGTTGGCTGTGATAGATATAGTGTCTTTCTCCTTCACTACCACAATTTGGGCAGCGAATTTTTTGTACCGTTTTTTGTAGCGTTCTTTCTATCAGTTGCATCTTAATAACCCCTGATTATCATAAATTTTGATAAAAAATGCCCACTAAATCTGAGAAATCGAAGAGATTTACAGAAATTCAAAAAGCGAAGTAATTCATTGTTAAATTTAACACAAAAATGAGTAATTACTCTCTTTCATATTTATTTATTATCCTTATCTTTAATTTAACTGCTATCCAACTTAAGATATATAAATTAAATCTGTAAAGAAAAGTATTTCATAGAAAGCAGCGATCCCAATGGCTTATACTTTGAGATTCATGTATTTGCAGTCAGTTCTATTTGCATTTGTTAATATAAGCTCGTCGTTACAAAAGCTAGCTGGAGTAGGAAATAGGGGGAAGAAGTTTTCATTCCATCATTATGGACGATCGCCCGTGGGTATATGTCTGCTAAAGCCTCAAGAAGTTGGATGACAAGGTACAGCAGCCCTGTCAGGAGGAAAAATCTTAGTTTCAAGGGGTTCACACAAACAAACTTGCCATTCAAAACAAAATTGAACAGACACTCAGCTTGTTGACATATTTAAAAAGTATGAGTTAATAACGTACTCTATCTTTAGTTTTACTAACTAAAGGTTAATTTTACTTTTTATTAACATTTGGTTACATAAACATGAAACAGGGAGATAACAGACAATTGGAGTCCAGAATAAATTTATTTAGATAAAATTTAAGAAAAAATTCCAATTAGACGTATTAAGCAGACTAGTTATGTTTGCTAATCTGATGGTAAGTAATGGGTAATGGGTAATGGGTAATGGGTAATTAGGTAGTGAGATTTTCTCAATTATCAATTACCCATCACTTTTTTTTAGGTTGTTAACTGCTTATAGGTCGCCAGTCATCGATCGCGGCTTGCAGTTAAGGATGGAAATAATCATAAATTTCTTGAGCTAAACGCGGACCAATACCTGGAACTTCAGCAATTTGTGCGGGAGTCGCTTGGCGAATGTAATCCACCGAGCGAAAATGTCCCAACAGTTGCTTTTGTCGGTGATGACCCAAACCGGGAATTTCATCTAAACGCGATCGCTTCAACTTATCGCTACGCTGCTGTCGGTGAAAGCTCACAGCAAACCTGTGCGCCTCATCCCGCAACCGTCGTAAGAGTTGCACTCCAGATTGCTCCGGATCGGTTTCTAAAGGTTGCGACTCACCCGGTAAAAAAATCTCTTCCCGACGTTTTGCCAAACTAACCACTCGCAAGTCTTCCAATAAATTCATCTCTTGCAAAACAGCAACAACAGAAGACAATTGACCTTTACCGCCATCTATCATAATAAGATCGGGCCAATCCGGATTTCCCTCGCGAGGTAATTGCGGATCTTCGCCGTACTTGCGGAACCGACGTTGAATAACTTCAGCGAGACTGGCAAAATCATCTGAATGTCCTACTGTAACTGTCGGATTTTTAATCTTGTAATGGCGATAGTGCTGCTTTGCTGGTAATCCATCGATAAAAACAACTTGGGAAGCAACAGCATTAGACCCTTGGATGTGGGAAATATCGTAACCTTCTATTCGATGGGGTAACTCCGGTAGATCGAGAACAGTCGCCAGATCCTGCATTGCTTCATTGTTGCGATCGCTCAATTTTTGCATTCTTTGCAATTCATATTGAGCATTTCGCTCTACCATCTCAATTAACTCTGCTTTAACTTGGCGCTGAGGAGTCAGAATTGTTACCTTTCGTCCTTTTTTTTGAGTCAACACATCTGCCAGTATCTCGCTGTCTGGCAAATCGTATTGTACCAAAATTTCTATAGGGATTTCTACTGAGTCAGCCGTTTGATAGTGCTCCTCAAGAACTCGTTGCAATATTGCTCCCGGTTCAAATTGGGGAGAGGGGGGGGAGGGGGGAGAAGAGGAAGAAGATTCTACCTTGTCCCCCGTGTCCCCAAGAGGAAGGGAAGAAACTTCCGCAACAAATGCTAACCGTCCCACCAACTGTCCGGCACGAATCTGGAATAATTGAATACAAGCGTGTTGTGCGTCTGCAGCCAACGCAATGGCATCCCGTGACACAGTATCATCTGGTAAAGATACTTTTTGATCTGCAGTCAGTGACTTTAACCCAGAGATTTGATCGCGGATACGTGCTGCTGACTCAAAATTCAGCGCTTCTGAGGCTTTATGCATTTGTTCTGTCAGGGTATCTATGAGTTCGCTCGACCGACCCTGAAATACCATGGCAACTTTTTGAACGGTTTTGCGGTATTCCTCTGGTGAAATCATCTGCTGACACACCCCCGGACAGCGACCCAAATCGTAGTTCAAGCAGGGACGATCTTTAAATAGCGGTTGGGGGCGTTGTCTGAGAGGAAAAATTCGCTTGCACAAGCGCAGGATTTCCCGCAGTAGGCGAGAATCTGTATAAGGTCCGTAAAATTTATCTTTTTCTTTACCTAGTTGGCGTTTGCGGGTAATGAAGATACGCGGATAGTCTTCTGACCAGGTGATACAAACATAGGGATATTTTTTATCATCTTTAAGCAGAACGTTAAAGTACGGCTGGTGCTGCTTGATAAGGTTAGCTTCTAAAGCTAAGGCTTCAGCTTCTGTATCGGTGACAATGAATTCAATCTCTGTCACCTGTTTTACCATCGTCGCTATACGTTCGCTCAATCTTTGTGATTCTCGAAAGTAGGAACGAACTCGCGATCGCAACTTTCGCGATTTTCCTATATATATAATGCGATCGCTACCGTCCCGCATCAAATAGACTCCCGGTTCTGGAGGAATTTCTTGTAGACGGTTTTCCAGACGTTCTGGATTTTTAACAAGTGGTACTGTTTGAGCGGATGCTGTCACAACTTAATAGTTTCTAGTATTTATACAAATCTACCTAAGTACAATCGGCGCGTTACTAGTTTGTAGTTGCACTTGAGTGCTAAAGCATAACTAGGAGCAGAATCCAAACATCTATTTTTTCTTGCCGACCTACTTATCTCTATTTTAAGTAAGATTACTGGAATATATTTCTGAATTTTTAATTTTTCTATTATTGAAGTTTGTTTTAATAAGTCATAGGAATCCTTTTTCAATTGAAATCTACTTTGGGTAGGCAATGCACGCCACAAGGAGCTTTCCTTGAGCTTTGGTTCCTATATAATATTCTTTTTCATATGAAATTCTCATCTAAGAATCATCAACCTCAGCGCTAGTAGGGTGAGTCTTGTCAAGCACGAGCCTCAGGTCATCGACATTGCCCATTCTACAATATTATTTTCATGTAAAATTATTATATAAAAATTATCAAAATAAGGAATACTTCGGATTAAAAATAGAGCATTCAATATTAAGAATATCGACGGATTTAGATGTATAAGATTCCAGGTATAATAAATTTTAGAACATCCAAAAAATGGAGCAAAAAATAAAAAGTGAACATACAAGAATTTGAATATCAATATCGAGTTACTATGGAGCAAACATTAAATGAACTGCAAACAGCAATTTTGCTCTTAGAACAAGTGCAAAATAAAATTTCTCAGATTGGCAGTTCTGTACAAAATCTCAGTCAAAGCGTTGAAGAGTTTATTACTGAGCAAAAGTCAGAGTAAAGATGAAACAAGCATATAAATTTATAGACTTAGACAAGCAAATTCTTCTTGAATTTCTTGTATGAGAAGTGAAAGATTAATAGGTTTAACAAAATAACGACGCGCTCCCAGTTTCATTGCTTTTTCGCAATCGGCTCGAAAAGCAAAAGCTGAAACTACGATAATAGGTATATTGACAAGCTGTGGTTGCTGCTGGATTTGTTCTAGCAGCGCATAACCATCAATATCTGGTAATTTTAAGTCTAATAAAATTAACTCTGGTCGAAATTCAGCTACGGTTGAAAAAAAATTAGAGGCTCCAGCCAAGCTTCTGACGTAATACCTGTGGTAGCTCAGATAATCACTCAGCAACATCCTATTAACGTCATTGTCTTCAATAAGTAAAATTCGTCGAGCTTGTTGAGATTGCCGTTTCTGCTTTGCATAAAATAACTTTGCCGCCATTTCTACCTATCTTTTAGGTTATTAGCCAAGAATAATTACCGAATTTTCAGATATTGAAGATCGTAATCTACGTATTCAAACGGATGACAAAATTTTTATTTATGTTACTCACTTAAAAATTCTAATTTTGAATCAAAAATAAAGATGATGTTGTTAGCATCATCTTATCATGGAAAATTCACAAAAGCATCAAGTTTTGGTGAACTTTTCTAAAAAAGTTTGTATATTTATGGTTGTTCTCTAAGTTCTTGGAATTACTTTATCGATCTACTTAATGTAAATAATCAATGCTTTAATCTAGTGCGATGATCGAGTAGAGGTGTAGAGAAATAGGGGAGACGGAAAAAATACGGAAAATCAAAAGGAGCATAATCGCTCCCCTATTTAATTCTTAGTTTGCAATCGCAATCTTGAGGATGATTACGCTTTTTTCAACTTACGTTGTGTGGCAAACATTCCACCGACAACTAACATACCTAACATGACAGAAGGTTCTGGGGTGGATTTTACAGGGGGCTTACCTTGGATGCTCACTTCGTAGTTGCCGTTATGGGATTTAGTGCTATCATCGGAAACTAGACCAGAGTTTGTGGCATTGAAGCTGTACAGATAGTCCGTCTTTCCGTCATAGGTGTACTTGACAATTTCACTGGCTTGGATAGGCGTACCTACTTTGTTTGGATCGCGCAAGCTATTGATAAGTGTTTGATCGACACCACTAAATAATAAAGAGGTAGCATCATAGTGACCTGCTAGACCAATCTTAATTAAACCGGTAGCATCTTGGTTGACGTAAGAGATATTGGGGTCACTAAATCTTGCAAGACCTGAGTCGGTATTAAACATACCCCAAGCAGCATTATATACACCACTGTATGTGTCGTATGCCAATTTTGCCTTAACGTATGCTTTGTAAGGAGTACTATTAATATATTGAGACTGTGACATACCCGCTGGCTTTGTCGGAGCCACTGGTGCTGACAAATTCAGAAGAGAGCCAAATCCATTTGCTCCTAACGCGCCATCAAACCATCTTTTAGCTAAAGTTACACCTTGAGCATCTTTGCTTTCCCAATCAGACTTTGTTAAGCTGCTCAGAGTTATGTCTCTACCACCAATTATCCCTTTTAACTCAGTATTCTTTGTAAAGTCAAAACCTGCTTTTTCACTGCTAGCTCTTAACTCCACGTTTCCTGTGGGGCTTGTAGCATCACCATCTAAAACTTTTGTAACATTGCTAAGGTTGCTTGTAATTTGGGTTGTTTTACCGTCCTTAACACCGTAAACATAGTAGTCACTAGCAGCTGTTCCACCAATGCTAGCATTAGTTAGGCTTCCGGCTGATGCTGGGGAGGCGACGATCGCACTTACACCTGCAGCGATTGATGCACCAATCAAAAATTTGTTAATAAGCGTTTTCATTGTTTGTCTCCATCAGTTATAGGGTTGATTTTTATACACTACCCCGGTTTAAAGTTTGGCTGGCTTGACTACAGGTTAAAGTTTTCTTTACTACCGTCTTTTTTCCAAACACGACAGTTTAGGTTGCCCTGGTCATCACCTACAGCACACATTTAGTCTACGAAACTGGGAGACTTAATAGGTTAAGTTACTGTAGAGTCTATATAAACTCTAGCTAAAAATATAACGTGTTTATTGGTTGTTAATTTACGTATATTTCCTTGGCTATTTACATTTAAATGTTCTTGATTTGACGAATACTGCTCCTGTACGGTATTTCAAGTGCTTTTACTACAGCTACCAGATTGAGATGAGACCTTACAGACACGCTACGTGCAAAGCACACGCTACGCTTGTCCGCAAGGGATAGACGCTATCACCACTAGTCTCACCAACTACTTTCTCTGGATTCACCGCAGAAGGCGATTGCGGAAACCACAAAACATTTTGGGAGATTTTTTTAATTTGGAAGTCCCTAAGTACTAATTTTCTTCCTTGTCAAATTTGAAGTTTGAGTTGTTTTGCTCTCTTTTTATAAATTTGCGTTGAGTTGCAAACAAACCAAAGACTGTCACTAGCCCCAGCAGTGCGGAAGGTTCCGGTACTCTTCTTCTCTGATTCTCGGCTCGATCGATCAACGGTACTAAAGTTGTGGTGTATGTAAATGTATATGGATCGTTGACTTGAGCTTGTACCGAGGAGGTCGCAAGCCCGAAAAAGAATAATGTTATTGACGCGTAGCTAGCAAATTTTCTAATGCTGTTTGCCATACTCATGTAAGTCGTTCCTTCTACTCTTCGTAAACAGGCTGCTGCAATCAAATGCTAATTGGGTGTTTAACAACTAGCATTCGACTCAGGTATGAAAGCAACAGATTACTTAAGTAGTATTTCAGTAATTTAACTTGACTTCACGGAAAATAAGGAAGAGATTTCGTAAACTTATCATTAATTCCCAGTAAAGTCTTAATAAATTTACTACAGAAAATGAGAAATTCTTTGAACAGCAGTTTGTAAAACAGGTACATCATGCACCAAAGCAAAACGAACATACCCTTCTCCAGATTTACCAAAGCCCGCACCAGGTGCAACGGCTACTCCTGTTTTTTGCACTAATTGGGTACAAAACTCTACAGAATTTTTTCTCCAAGCTTCTGGTAACTTAGCCCAAATATACATAGTGGCATTGGGAGTAGGAACATCCCAACCAATTTGGTGTAAAGCACTGATAAAGCCATCGCGGCGTTTGCGAAAGGTTTCAACAGTTGCTTTGACTCCAGTTTGAGGACCGGTCAGAGCTGCTATAGCACCATTCAAAATGCCTTGATACTGGTTAAAATCAATTGCAGCTTTTATTCGACGCAAAGCTCCGATTAATTCAGTATTACCAATAGCAAAACCAATACGGAAGCCGCCCATATTGTATGACTTGGAAAGGGTAAAAAATTCTATCGAAACGCTTTTGTCTGTGTCGGCTTGGAAAATTGATGGAGTTGGGGATTGGGTGGATAAGGGAGAGGGGGTAGACAAGGAAGAAGATTCTACCTTGTCTCCCTTGTCCTCATTCTCCTCAAACACCAAATCTACGTAAGGGAAATCGTGAACCAAAACCAAGTTGTGCTGCTGACAGAATGCAACAGCTTCTTTAAAGAAAGACAGAGGTGCGATCGCCGTTGTGGGATTGTGAGGATAGCTCAACACCATGAGTCGTGACTGTTCCAAAACAGGAGTGGGAATATCCGCAAATACGGGTAAAAAACCGTTTTCTTCCCGCAATGGCATTGTATAGATTTGACCGTTGGCGAGGTGAACGCCTCCCATATGTGATGGGTAACCCGGATCGAGCAGTAAGGCAAAATCTCCTGGGTTGAGAACTGCTAAAGGAAAATGAGCTGTTCCTTCTTGGGAACCAATGAGGGGTAAGACTTCAGTTTCTGGATTGACGGGGATACCGAATCTTTGTTCGTACCAGTTTGCAGCTGCTTGGCGAAACTCTTGGGTTCCGCGAAAAAGCAAGTAGCCGTGAGTGCTTGGATCGTGTAGGGATTGGGTAATTGCTTGTATGATATGTGGTTCTGCTGGTAAGTCAGAAGACCCCAGTGATAAATCAATTAAGTGTTGTCCAGAAGCGAAAGCTTTTGCTTTTGCTCTGTCCATATCAGCAAATACATTAAATTGTAAGGGTTGTAACCGTTTAGCAAATTCCATATTTGGTGAGTGATGAGTGGTTCATGGTTAGTGATTAGTGGTTGGTAGTTAGTGGTTAGTGGTTATGAATAGCTACTAACTACTAACTACTACTAACTACTAACTACTCACTAAGTGCTCATTTAAGATTTGCAGGAGCTTTTCTTTACCGATAACTCCTTCAATAGATGTTAGCAATTTGTCTCCTTGAATTAACCGAAGTGCGGGGACGCCTTCTACTTGGTACTGCTTAACACTCTTTGGGTTTGGATCGACTTCTATTTTGACGACTTTCAAGCGATCGCTATAAGTAGTAGCTGCTAAATTTATCAGTGGTGACATCAATTGACAAGGTCCGCACCAAGAAGCCCAAAAGTAAATCAATACCGGCTGTTCGGCTTGCAACACTTCAGTTTCAAATTCAGCATCAGTGATGGTTATAACACCCTTATTCATTGCTGTCTCCATCCAGTGGCATTGTTAAACGTTTGCACAAAAAATACTTTACCAAAATAGGGAATAGAGCATGGGGTATGAGGCATATTGAGAAATAATGGATAGCTCCTCACCTATCACCCCTTCAACGCAAAATCCCACAACCAACAGGCGTGGGACTCTCTCAAATAAATTTGACAAAATTTTACAAATTGTCTAACTGCTTGCGTAGCGAATCCAACTCAGCATCTACAACCTCATTATTATTCCCAGTATTTGCATTGGGAGTTGTTGACTGTTGTGGGAGTGCTGGTTGAGCGGGTGAAGCACCAGGAAGGGTCATTTGTGCCTTCAGTGCTGCTAATTCATCATCAACATCGCTGCTGGCTTCTAATTTGGCAAACTGAGTTTCTAAATCAGCTCCAGCTAACTCAGCTGCTGACTGGGCGCGGGCTTCTTGCATCAAAACTTTTTCTTCCATACGCTCAAAAGCAGCCATTGCACTGCTGGTATTCATACCGCGCACCATGCCTTGGAGTTGTTCTTGAGCTTTGGCAGCAGTAATCCGTGCTTTGAGCATTTCTTTCTTGGTTTTTGCCTCAGAAATTTTGCTTTCTAGCTGGATTAGGTTACGCTTGAGTGACTCTACTTGGGCAGTTTGTTGCTCTAAGCTAGCTTTGAGTGCTCCTGACGATTCGTTAAAAGTCTTTTTCCGCTCGAGTGCTTGCCTTGCAAGGTTTTCATCACCTTTTTGCAAAGCAAGTTGGGCATTACGCTGCCACTTGTTCACTTCGTTTTGAGCATCATTATACTGCTTTTCAGTGCGTTTTTGGGCAGCAATAGCTTGAGCAACGCCCTGGCGCAGCTGTACCAAGTCTTCCTGCATTTCTAGGATGGCTTGTTCCAGCATCTTTTCAGGGTCTTCTGCTTTACTCACCATGTCGTTGAGGTTGGCACTGACGACTCGCTTAATGCGATCGAATAATCCCATAACTTCCTTGTTCCTATGAGTGATTTACGCGCTTGGTTGGGCTGGTATGCTTTTTTAACTAATTTATAGCTACCTATTTCAATGTAATCTTTCCGGTTTAAATTGGTACCGCTCAACAAGCCCCTAATAATAAGGATATTCTTGAAATTCGGTCTTTGCCCAATCTTTTACGTGTGGGGATTTCCGATATAAGAAGGTAGAAGGACGCAGGGAGGAGGCAGAGAGTTGTGCTCGCATTTAAAAAGGGAATTTAATAAAGTTCGCACTCTATAGATCTTACTATCTTTCACAGCTGCCCTCTGCCCTCTGCCCCATCGGCTCTTTCTTCGAGTCATTTCCCTGAGTCATGAGAAAGTTGATTTTTCATGGCTTCTAGTTCCGCATCTACCTTATGACTTTCTTCTAAAGTAACAAACGCTGAATTTAGAGGGTCTGCTGCAGTTGCAGAAATAGTTTCAGCTTGAGCTTCTAGCTGTAAAACTTTTTCTTCCATCCGTTCAAAAGCTTTCATGCTTTTGGCGTTGGAAGTCATGCTTAACATTTCTTGAAGTTTATAGGAGGCTTCAGCCGAACGGGCGCGAGCAATATACAAATCTTTTTTATTCTTTGCTTCAGTCATTTTCATCTCTAGCGTCCGCATATCCTGTTTGAGCTGAACCACAACAGCATTTTGCTGTTCCATCTGAGCTAACAGCGCTGTTGCGGTTTCCTGATAGAATTGGCGTTTTGTCAGCGCTTCCCTCGCTAAAGATTCATTCTCTTGTTGCAAAGCTAATTGAGCACGACGATACCATTCTTCTGCTGTGGATTGAGCGCTTGCTATCTGTCGTTCGGTACGTTTTTGGATAGCAATTGCTTGAGCCACCGCCTGTCGCAACTGGACTAAATTTGCCTGCATTTCCATCACGGTTTGCTCCAGAATCTTTTCTGGATCTTCCGCGTCCGCAACCAGACTGTTGAGGTTTGCACGAATCACCCGTAATATCCGGTTCATCAGTTCCATATCAACTAACTTTTCCTTACTGGTCAGGTGGTCAAGTTATCAAATAGCGTTAAAACGTAATACATCAGGGTGAATCGTAGTAAAACTGTATTCATAACCATCAGATTAATGACTCCGATTTATTACGAATTGCTTCGTTTTGCGGACTTCTCACTGATTCTCGATTCTGGCTTTAATACCTTTGCTTTGAAGTTGTTGCAGCAGAAGTTGTGCTTTTTCTTTGTTCTTGAGAGCCCCAAGATAAATAAATGCACCATCATCTGACAAGTAAGCATCGGGAATAATTTTTCTTGCAGAGGCAAGAGCATTACTACCTTTATTATCCGTAATAACGTGATAAAGCCCATCTGCTGACGGTTTTATTTCCGAATTCGGCTTTGGTTTGACAGTTACTGGTTTTGGTTTTGGAGAGGCTGGGACTATTGGAGATGGTAGAGTCGCGGTGGTAGGTGGTAAGGTTTCCACTCTCTGTATTGGGGGATTGACGGGAAATGGTGGAGGAACTGGGTTGGGTGCGATCGCTTGAGGTACTGGTTTGGGTTTGGGTTTTAAACCAACAACGTCGTTTGGATCTCTCACTTCTGGAAACTCTTGATTGGCAAGATTGGGATACTTACGTAGGGGTGTCAATGTTGGTTCGGGGATATTTGTAGCTGCTGATTTTGCACTTCCTTCCAAAGTTTCTGTAGTTTGTTGTGTATCGTTTTTAAACAGTCCACCTAAATTTATTTGTGGCAAACTTTTGGGGTTAAAAATTACGTAACCCAGTGTCATACTTGCTACTAATAATAATAACATTGAGCCTATACCCAATGGTGATAGCAAACTATCATTACCAGAACTTGGTTGCTTTTTCTCCTTAGATTGTTCTTCTGTTAAACTTCGCAAAAGTGCCTCAGAAGATTCTAAGTAGTCGTTTGGATGTGTTCGGCTATCATCATTGTTATTACCTACTGCTGCTATATTTGTGGGGCTTACCTGTTCTTTGAGATTTGTAGGAACTATGCTAACGGAACTAGATACGTTGGGGTTTTTTGTTTTAGCATGGTCAGCAGCGAGCGAGCTTTCAAGTTCCTCTATTGTTGAAGAAACTGATGCAGCCAAGCTCTGCAGTGTTTCTCGTTGCAATATATCTTCAGCTTTACTTGAGGAAGATACCTTCTGAAGAGGTTCTTCCACAAATGTAAGTGGCGTGTTGATGGTCGTAGCAGGAACAGCAATGTCCTCTTTCTCCATTCCTGTGGTTGCAGATGGAGTTGCTATCAAACCAAACTTCTCTAACTCATCTCCAAGATTATCTTCTGCTGGTAATTGAGATTGACCTACTGTCGTAGCAATGGCTGACAATGGTTGAGGTTGACTGACCATCACTTTACCAACGTGGGTTTGGCTCAATGTTCTGTATCCTGTTTTTGAGCGTCTGTATCGGGTTAACTCTTGATCTAGTTGCACTTCTAGACTAGCAAGGGCTGCTGCTAGTCCTGGCTTTAACCTATAGGGTTTGGAAGATTGAGCACCCGAATCTACTAAAGAGTTTTGACTCATTGCCTGTCTGCCTCAATCCTAGACTTCCGTAATCACAATAGTTAGTGACCGATTATCCAAATTTTGGTTGCGGATCACTGTATTAATGGGTGACAAATTGAAAAATACAATTGTGCCAATCTTAGCGAAAATTATCTTATATATATAAGAATCCTATTTTTGCCAAGGTTGGCAGGATGTCGTTGAAATCAATTAATAATATTTTAAGTGTTCTGGAAACACAATCTAAGTGGCAAGAACAACCATTTCAGCAATTACTCAAGTGTTGGTCTGAAATCGTAGGAGCCACTGTAGCCGCTCACACTCAACCAGTGTCCGTTCAACGTGGTGTGTTGCGAGTGGCAACTTCTAGTGCTGCTTGGTCGCAAAACTTAACTTTTGAGCGCAAGCGCTTGCTTTTAAAGTTGAACGAGCGGCTGTCTGTTTCTCTGATTGATATTCATTTTTCCACAGCAGGATGGCAACGCCCTCAAGATAAGTCAGCCAAAGAGCAAATTATTTCACTACGGGAACACCCGAGTTATGTGGATGGCGCAGACTCTTGTTCCAAGTTAACTTCTCGTCCTTTCGATGCAAATGCTACCTTCGAGCACTGGGCTAAGAAGGTACAAGAGCGATCGCACGGCTTACCCCTTTGTCCTGCGTGTCAGTGTCCCACCCCCCTTGGCGAACTTCAGCGCTGGCAAGTTTGTTCTATTTGTGCTGCTAAGCAATTCTAACAATAAGGGTTGGCGATCGGTAGTCAAATGGGGGAGCACTGCTCCCCTTGATTTGTGTCAACCTTTGACGCAAATACTTAGATTTCCTGGGAAAACTACATATCTTACTTTTTTCAACCGTAAAATTACCGTGAAAAAATTTATTTAAAGACTGCCCGTTAAATGTTTTTGAGAAAAAATCTTCTTCCCAAAGACGGGTAACGAGCTACGACTTTAGTAAATATAGTTAGAAACTGTTAATTTCAACTCAATATGCCAAGAGATAAACATTAGAGTACGTAATAAGTGCTTCTTAAGACTGAAGTTAAAAAGCGAATGGAATCGTTAAAGTAAATATTAGCTTTGATCCCTATGATTTTTTGACTGAATTCTCTATGCTTTACTTAATGCAACTAATGTATCACTTTGTTAACACGAAAATTGAAAAATATAACACAAAGATAAAAAGATCATAAAATTAACTTTTTCATTGGGATCGCTGAAACCTAGATATATTCACTGGTTTCAGCTTTTACCCTCCCAGGCAGATAGACCACAATAAAAAGGTGAAAAAAGCTCTGAAAGGGTAAATAAATTCCCCGACTCTCTCCTTAGGTGGAGAGTAATTTTCACTTGAAAAGTAGTAAGCCCTCTGATTTTCTCCAACTTATCAATACAATATTTCCCACAAGGTTTTATGAAAAACATTAAATTCTTGACTTCTGCGTGTCGATATTGTCGTCATTACCAGCCAGAGGGGC
Source organism: Tolypothrix bouteillei VB521301 (assembly GCF_000760695.4). Classification (GTDB taxonomy): domain Bacteria; phylum Cyanobacteriota; class Cyanobacteriia; order Cyanobacteriales; family Nostocaceae; genus Scytonema; species Scytonema bouteillei_A. The sequence goes on from NZ_JHEG04000001.1 coordinate 7,120,923, forward strand.
GTCGCGGCGGTGTATGCCAACAGCTGGGGGCACCAGTTCGAGGGGATTGGAAAGCTTGTTCTTTAGCACTCCCACCATTTGCACCTTCTTGGGAAAATTTGAAAGATGTTTGGAGTTTGCCAGATGCAAAAATAGTGTTAGCTTCAGGTTTAAATCAAGGAGCGATCCCTCCTGTGGAAGAAACCATTCCTAGCTCTCCCGAACCAGTGAAAACATATGCACGGGAAGCGTTAAAAGTATAAACGATAAAGTATAAAGGATGAAAAATTTATCCTTTATACTTTATCGTTTATTGAGATTAAGGTAGCCAAGGAAAGTCTCGAAAATTAGGTGGCCGTTTTTCTAAAAAAGCTTGTTTACCTTCTTTACCTTCTTCTGTCATGTAATAAAGTAAGGTAGCATTGCCAGCAAGTTCTTGCAAACCAGCTTGTCCGTCGCAGTCAGCGTTAAATGCTGCTTTCAGACAGCGAATTGCTGTTGGGCTTTTTTCTAAAATCTCTTGCGCCCATTGAACACCTTCAGCTTCCAATTGTTCTATTGGAACAACAGTATTCACTAAACCCATATCTAAGGCTTGCTGGGCATTGTACTGCCGACAGAGAAACCAAATTTCTCGGGCTTTTTTTTGTCCAACAACACGAGCGAGATAGCTAGCACCAAAACCACCGTCGAAACTGCCCACTTTAGGACCACTTTGCCCAAAAATAGCATTTTCAGCAGCAATGGTGAGATCGCAAATTAAGTGTAAGACGTGTCCGCCACCAATTGCATAACCAGCAACAAGGGCAATAACCACTTTTGGCATGGAACGAATCAGGCGTTGCAAGTCCAGCACGTTTAAACGGGGGATACCAGCATCATCTAAGTAACCTCCATGTCCCCGGACACTTTGGTCACCTCCAGAACAAAAAGCGTATCTGCCATCCGTATGTGGACCTGCGCCAGTAAACAATACAACACCAATTGTAGTATCTTCTCGTGCATCGCAGAAAGCATCGCACAGTTCAGATATGGTTTTTGGACGAAAGGCATTGCGTTTTTGAGGGCGGTTAATGGCGATTTTTGCAATGCCCTCAGCTTTGTAATAAAGAACGTCTTCGTAAGTTTTTGCTGTTTGCCAGTTTAGAGCCATAAGGTAGAGTACAACTTTAGCAGTGTGGAAATTCTATCGCAGGTGGCATTACCCAACTCACTTTCTGTGACACGATTTGTATAAAAAGTTGATTTGGTATGGCGCAGACTGAGGTTAATGACTTATCGCAAGATACTCCTTTGATTAAGCCAGAGGAAGATCGGCTTGGATATGCAAGCTTTGCCAAGCATTTGGCAGATAGTATTTGCAAAATGGATTTTCCAGAAGGGTTTGCGATCGCAGTCTACGGTTCATGGAATTCAGGTAAGTCCACACTGTTGAACTTTGTCGTTCATTATCTCAAACAAAAGCCAGAAGACGAGCAACCAATTATTGTTCCCTTTAATCCCTGGTTGTTTTCCGGACACCAAGATATTACAAGACGGTTTTTTGACCAATTACAAGACGTGTTAAGCGCAGTGACCGCTGTACCTAAAGGTTTAAGAGAAAGAATTGCTGATGTAGCCAAAGCAATTGCGGAAATTCCACTACCTTACGCTCAAGCAGGTAAAGCAGTTGCAAGCTTAGTTGACGATAAGCAAAAGGAAGCTCCTGAGTTAAAAGAAGACGTTGAAGATACCCTCACGCAGCAGCATCGGCGAATTGTCATCACAATTGATGATATCGATCGCCTTTGTGCAGAAGATATTCAACAATTATTTCGTCTTTTAAAAGCCATTCCCAATTTTACAAATGTTGTCTATCTCCTAGTTTGCGATAAAAAAAGTATTATCAAATCGCTTGCAGATGAGCGAGGACCATCAGGCGAAGAATATCTCGATAGAATTATTCAAATGGCTTTTGAGATACCCAGCCCGGATAAAACTTCACTCCGCAAATTACTTTTTGAAAAACTTAATAATATTATTGGTGATACGGCAAAACCCCTGTTTGAGCCAACTCGATGGAGTCAGATTTACTTTCAAGGGATAGATTACTTCATTACAAATCTTCGTGATATTGTTCGTCTAACTGATACCCTAACAGTGAGTTTTCCTGTAGTAGAAGGTGAAGTTAACCCAGTTGACTTTATAGCCTTAGAATCACTGCGAGTTTTTTGTCCGTTAGCTTACGAAATTATTTTAAAAAACAGAGATGCTTTTATCAAGAGCGATCTTGCGTTAGAAAACTTAACAAATTTTTATAATTTTTGGCTTGCCCAATTACCAGAAGAAGATAAGCAGCCAGTTAAAAATTTACTGATGTTTCTTTTCCCCAAGTTAGAAGTCATTTGGGGAGATTATAGCGTTTATAGCGAACAACAAAAGTTAGAATGGCAGGAAAAACGGCGTATTTGCTGCCCGGAAAATTTTCCTATATACTTTTGTTTAAATTTATCGACATCCGAGTTATCTCACACTCAGATCGAAGCTATTCTTTCATCGGCTTGCAATGCAAAAGCCTTTGGGCAAAAACTAATAGAACTTTCCCATCAAAAACGTCAGGATGGAACTACTCAAGTTAGAGCCTTTCTAGAAAAACTTGAAGATTATGCTGAGAAAGTCATCCCCAATCACTGCATTTCTCTAGTTATAGAAGCTTTATTTGATGTCGGTGAAGAACTACTTTCTCCAGAAGATGGAGCGGATACTATGTTTGATTTTAGTAATGAAGTTATAATTCATCGTTTGCTCACCCAATTATTGTTCCGCCTTGATGAACCTACAAGGTTCGATGTGTTGAAAACGGCAATGAGCCAAGGAAAAGCATTATCGATTATAGAGATAGAAATAGAAACTTTGACTAACCAGCAGCTATCTACTCCTGAAGAGAAATGTCTGATTAGCGCACAACATTTAAAAGTACTTCAAGATGTTGTAGCTAAAAGAACACAGGAGAAGGATGTGGAATCAATAAATAGTTAACCTCAATATAGATGTAGATGAAATCTAAAAATACCTGGCGAATGGAATTCACGGCTATACAAATGAAGTCCGCTTGCGCTGACTGAATGCAGTACACAAATCTCTAGAAAAGATATGAAACATCCTGAAAACAGGGGAAGTTGATTCCAATTCCCCCGTTTTTTATGGGGGTTAGGGGGGATCGTCAGAAATAAAAACTTTAGGAAATTCATAGCTCTGTCTCCTCTTCCCTCTGCATACTCTGCGTCTTGACGGTTAAAGAATTTACTTTTGAACCGCAGAGGCGCTGAGAGCGCAGAGAAAAGAGATGAGGAATTGCCACCTGAATTAAAATTTTAGAGTCGTCTTGGCTAGCAATGCCCACCCTAGGGCGTGTTTTACAAATCAAATAGAATTGCTATGGGTTTCGTTGTATTTGGAAGAGCAACCCTTTGTCCTGCTGTCAGAAAAGTCTGTGTCTGGAATCATGCAAGTTCTACCTACTTCGGCTGAAGAATTAGCTAACACATCTTTGTAAATACAAAGTAAATTTTCTAAATGGTCTCCGCTTAACTGATTAAAATGAGTCTGGCTTCCCAACACTTCTTGGCGCTTTTGTTCGTATATATTCCTTCCTTTTCCCGGACGTTTATTGGTGGGCGAGAGGACTTCAATTATCTTGAGCAGAGCGAGCCGTTGCAAGTACGTCAGCTATCGACTCACAGGGCTAAAAGGGGTTAGAAAAACTCAAATTAACATATCATCTTTGGACGATTGCTTATTATTTTACCGAAGATGGTATGAGGGTATTTTCTTGGTGCTCGATCTAAGCTTCAAATACTATAAATTTACCCAAATTTTCTTTGCGCCACTTAGCGTCTGCTTTACGATTTGTCCGCAATTCTAAAACCCGAATTCCCTGAGTCGGTAAAGGGTTTAGTTTGTCTTGTAATTGCTTCCACGAACTTATCAATTCGTGTTCAATACTGTAAGTAGCACACAATTGAGCAAAATCAATATCTTGAGGCGTGGCAAAAAATTCTTCAAAGGGGGGTTCAAATTGGGCTACAGGTAACATTTCAAAAATACCACCTCCATTGTTGTTAATTAACACAATTGTTAAATGTCCGACAAACTTATTTCTTATTAAAAATCCATTGGTATCGTGTAGTAGGGCTAAATCTCCTGTTAACATGACACTACTTTGATGGCGGTGGGCAATTCCTAAAGCAGTAGATAATGTACCATCAATACCATTTGCACCTCGATTGAAGAAGGGTTGCAAGCCCAGAGAATTGGGTTGCCAAAAAAATTCAACATCCCGCACTGGCATACTGTTAGCAATAAATATGGGTGTCTTTGATGGTAATGTTTGAGAAAGCAACCAGGCTGTTTTTCCCTCAAATAACTCTTCCATTGGGGCTAAAGTTTGGTTAACATTTGCCCTAACTTTTGCTTCTGCTGTCAACCACAATTCAAGGTACGGGGAATTTTCCAGTTTTTTCCACTCTCTCCCACTCGGAGCGCTCCATCTCCCTAATTCCTCAATACTGACTCGCAGGTGAGTTGTTCTACCGTGCAAGGGGTCGAGATTGCGATCGCTTGGATCGACAACCCATTTTTGCCCGAGGGTGTCAGTTAACCAATTGCGTAGTTCCTTACTAGTGGGCATTTCGCCGATTTGAATGACAACCTCAGGTGCTAGCTGTTTTGCTAAAGAGCGATCGCGCAAAATAAGGTCATAGGTAGAAATAATGTTGGGGTTGAAATCGGCGTGGTTTCTGACTGGAGATAGCCCTTCTGCTAAAACGGGAAATTTTAAGGTTTGAGAAAGGTGGGCGATCGCATGGCAATACTCTCGTGGTTTTTGCGGTTGAGCAACACCAGCAATAATAATTCCTTGACTGGAGTTTAGCCATTCATTAAGAAGAAAGGAGTACGGGTGGTGAGTGGTGTCTGAAGTGAGCCGCTGAATTGGTACGTGAGTAAAAAAGCGTTCTGATTGAAATTGAGACTGTAAAAATTGTAGTGATGCTGCGTGTAATGGTTCTACTTCCTGAAGGGGAGCAAGAGGATCGCGCAAGGGTACATTCAGGTGAACTGCTCCGGGTACGGGATGAAGAGTTTTTTCCCATGCATGAATAATTGTTTGCCGCAAGTAGGCTAGCATTGCCATATCTGGAGAAGGAATGGCGAGTTCTGCTTGCCAGTTGGGGTAAGTGCCGTATAATTTTAACTGATCTACAGTTTGCCCTGAATGGCAATTTCTTAACTCTGGTGGTCGGTCAGCAGTCAGCAATAACAGTGGTACGCAGCTTTCTTTTGCTTCAATGACAGCAGGATAAAAATTAGCTCCTGCTGTTCCAGAGGTACAAACAATGGCTGCGGGTCTTCCTGTGGCTTTGGCGCGTCCTAAGGCAAAAAAGGCAGCAGAACGTTCATCTAAAATAGAAATGACTTCAAGGCTGGGTGATTGTCGGGCAAAAGCAATTGCTAGGGGTGTGGAACGCGAACCCGGACAAATGACAACACAGGCTAATCCCAATCGCTTCAATGTCTCAGCAAAAATCGATGCCCATACAGAATTTATGTTTCTAAAATCTATTGTCATTAGGGGTTAGGAGTTACGAGTGCAAGACTGTCAGTATGAGATGATAATCTCATGTTTGCTATTGAGGGTACATTACCTATATGGACTGCATTCATCTAACAGGAATTCGGAGTTACGGCTACACGGGTTACTTAGCTGAAGAACAAGTTCTGGGACAATGGTTTGAGGTGGACGTGAGGTTATGGTTAGATCTCGCAAAAGCGGGTCAAACCGATGCTATAGAAGATACTATAGATTACCGCAGTATTATCAGCTTAGTGCAAAATACAGTGAAGACATCAAAGTTTGCTTTGGTGGAACGATTAACGGCGTCTATTGCTGATTCTATTTTGGCATCGAGCGATCGCGTGACGCAAGTTCAAGTCATTTTAAGTAAACCTGCTGCGCCCATCCCCGACTTTGGTGGCAAAATTAGTATCGATCTCACAAAAAAAAGATGAAGGATAAAATCCGAAGACTTCATTTCTATTAACTACTTTTCAATATATTTCTTAATAAGATGCCTTTTATACCTGTAAATAGTTAGCCAATAACATTTATTTCACTGATTGTATGTTCGAGCCATTAATGATATTCACATGCGCTCTTAAGTACATTCAAGGCAGTTATTTAAACCGGACAAGTTTATAAATTCTCAAAAATAAGTACTCAGACATTAAGTATTCGGTAAAGTATAGTCTACAGCGATCGCGACGATTTATGATGGTATGATCTCTCAATCGGACATTGAGTGAACCGCAGTCCATAAAATTTGAATCTTAGCCAACGGATTATCTTAGCATGTTCAGTCCTAAAATTTTAGTTATTGAGGATGAGGAAATTTTTGCATTGGATCTCAGAAAAAAATTACAAGAATTGGGATACACGGTTTCAGAAATTACGAACTCAGGAGAAGAAGCAATCAAAACAATAGCAGAGACTCATCCAAACTTGGTATTAATTGGTACTCGCTGGGCTGAAACAACTGATGGAGTCCATTTTGCCGATACTATTACCAACACTTTTCAAGTACCTGTACTGCATTTAACAAAGTACTCAGAAAGAATCAAAGTCCAGAAAAATCGCCGCAACAAACCTTGGAACTCTATTGTTAAAAAACTTGCTGAAAGAGAACTTCATATTGCGATCGAAATAGCGCTTCGCAAGCATTATGCTGAAAGAACGCTAAAAGCAGAACAGCAAAAGTTTACAGCTATTTTAAGAAGCATGGGTTGTGCTGTGATTATCACAGATAATTACGGTCATATCCAAATGATGAATCCACTCGCAGAAGTGCTGACTGCTTGCGCTCAACATGAAGCAATGAACAAGAAATTAGCAAATATCTTAAGAGCGGCTGACAAAGAGATAAGGGAAGGAATAGAGAATTTAACAATACAAGTTTTACAAGAAGGTGTATCTCTTAACTTACCAAAAAACTGTATCCTCTACGCTAAAGACAGTAGAGAAATACATATCGAAGGTAGTATCACACCTATTCGCGATGATAACGGTCATATCAAAGGTTCTGTTTTAGTTTTTCAAGATATTACTCAACGCAAACAGGTAGAAGCAGACCTCATTCGCAATGCTTTTTATGATACACTCACGGGATTGCCAAATCGAGCTTTGTTTCTCGAACGACTGGGGCAGGCATTTGAACGCAGTCAGAGAATTAACGGTTATCAATTTGCCGTGTTATTTTTAGATTTAGATGGCTTCAAAGCCGTAAATGATAACTACGGGCATTTGACTGGCGATCGCCTATTGATAGAAACAGCCCGACGCTTGGAGTCCTGTTTGCGTAGTGGCGACACTGTAGGACGATTTGGTGGAGATGAGTTTGTTGTCCTTGTAGAGGATATTAAAGAGATTGCTGATGCCATTAACGTTGCTCATCGCATACAAAATTCTTTAAAACTACCAGTTGCTATCAACGCACAACAACTTTATATAGGAGTAAGTATAGGTATTGCTATAAATTGCTGTGCGTATAAAGAACCTTCTAGTTTGCTAAGAGACGCCGATATCGCTATGTACCGTGCAAAAGCCCAAGGAAAAGCTCAATATGCTGTGTTTAATTTCCCGCAGTTATTAGTCGCTAATGATTAAGCTGTAAAAACGCTTTTAATCCTTCTTGTACGTCATTCTGTTGCATATAAGTCTCTGTCGCTTCAATTAAATTACTGATATTCTCTTCACTCACATCATCAAGATCGTCGCTCAACCGCTTACCTGTTAAATGTCTATCTAGTTTGAACTGCAACCGTAAAAAACGATTTTGAATAACTTGATAGGTAATATATTCATAAACGTCTGAGGTTGCATCAAACAAAACATTAACAAGCGGTTGAGCCCATTGTATCAGACCCCACTGGTGAGCGGATTCATATGGAATGATTCGTGTAGCGTCACCTGTCCCTATAGAAAGAACAGTAATTTCATCTAGTGAATAACCTAACCTTAGAGCCTCAGCAACAGCACAACTCGATGGATTATTTGCTGCTACACCACCATCAATAGCAGAGTATATAGTTTTAATTGAATAGGTAGAGGTATTGTCAGGTATTACACTCCAAGGTGCATCTAAAAAGGCTTGCTTTGTCACTCCTCTATATCTTTCTATAATACGAGATTGACCTTCTCCTGTACCATGGGTAATTCTTACAACTTGCTTGTTGTATAAGCCTTCTGTTGAAGATATGTTCTCATCTAAAACAAGACTTTGTAAATCTCCTTGTTGAACTTTGCCATGTATACTTTTGTCAAGCTTATATGCTGGAAAATAGGTAGGTGCTGATGCAGAACACGTGCAAACTTCCCATAAGGGAGGGTTTCCATAACCTTTGTCTTGCCGCCAACTTTTGAAAATAATTGGTTCTCTTTCAATAGTGTCGTAGGATACAATCAATAACAATGGCGAGTCAATTTCAAATAGTTTTGTCTCTCCAAAAACTTCTTTCAAAACTGCTATCAATCCTTCATTGGAAAATTTAGGTGCAGATAAACCATACTTAAGTATTAAGGGAATTCTTTTTATTGAAAATAAGCTTCGATAAGGAAAAATTTTTGGGCTTTTATACTTATACATATCAATAATTTCTTCACTTTTCCTTCCTTTGGCAATCGCTGCTGCTAAAATTGAGCCTGTGGAAGTTCCAGCAATTAAGTTAAAGTAAGTATTCAAAGGTTGAGAAATTTGTTTCTCAATAGCTGCTAGTATTGTTGCTGCTACAATTCCTCGAATTCCCCCTCCATCTAAGCTCAAAATCCGAAAAGTCATACTCTTTCCTTTTACAAACTATAGATAAATTTATTCTAATAAATTAGAAGACTTAAAAGACTCAGATTTCTGATTTTTTTAGAACTTGGGGATCTTGTTGCTCGAAGGATGTCTCTCACCGTATCAGATGTTATTTATATCCCTCCTAGTGACACGTGTTATTAGTTTTAATAGGTTGGGATTTGCACTATGGCTAACGCTACGCTTGCGCGAACAGTTTCTTAACTTATAGTACGCGATCTGATTTAGAGAAATCTGCAAAAATTTGATACATCACTAAAAACTTCTCAGACATTCTCTCACAAGTCTTTAAAATTATTCATAAATCGTTTATGCTTCCTATAGTTGTTAAAATATAATGATTATCAAATGACAAAGACAGAAAAACAGAAAATGCTTTCAGGCGAGCTATATCTTGCTTCAGACCAAGAACTCCTGAATGAGAGAAAAAGAGCAACTCGTCTTTTGAGAATGTATAATTCAACAACAGAAGAACAAGAGGAAGAGCGATCGCAAATCCTGCAAGAATTATTTGGTGAAATAGGACAAGGGATAGCAATTACACCGCCATTCTACTGCGATTATGGTAAAAATATTTACGCTGGCAACGAAGTCTATATGAATTTTGGCTGTGTCATTTTAGACTGCAACACAGTTCATATTGGCAACAACGTTTTATTCGCTCCCTATGTTCAGATTTATACAGCGCATCATCCGACAGCACCAGACATTCGGCTTTCAGGTAAAGAACTGGCATCTCCAATTAGAATTGGTAACAATGTTTGGATTGGAGGTAATGCCATTATTTGTCCCGGCGTGACTATTGGTGATAATACTACTATTGGTGCGGGGAGTGTCGTGACAAAAGATGTACCTGCCAATGTTGTCGCTGTTGGCAATCCCTGTAGGGTTATCAGACAGTTATGATTTGAAGTGACCCCTCCTAAACGGTAGCCACGCTCACTCTCGTTCAGTAGGGGTCTTAAACCCTTGTTCCCTATCTCCTATGTCCAAAGGACACGCTTCGCGTTGCCTTCTGCTATGCCCAAAGGGCTGTACGATCGTTCTCAGAGAACAGGAGCCAGAATTCCCATGACTCATAGCTACCTCCAGCAAGGCTGCCTTTCCCGATAAATTCAAGAGAAATCCATTTGGCTCGCTCGATTTTTTATAAACAGGGATTAGGTCTAAATCGATCGAGCTAGAAACACTGATATAAAATGATTCATGAATTAAAACGATAATACTGAATAATGCAGCCTTTTAATTGCTTAATAAATTGAGCATGAGAAAGACTAACAAAGTTCGACTACCTAAGTTTGATTAAATAATCAAGCGTAATCAAGCGGAAATTTATGAATGCTCGGTACACAATTTTTAAAGAATATCTGAAAGCCAGATAGGATATACTTTTCCAGACAACTTGTATAATTTGACAATTTCATAGGCTCAAGGCTTTTGTTAGACAAGATGATGTGCTGGGAATTTTAACTTTAAGTAGTTGTCGTAAAAAGTTATGAGCGCAAAAGTTGATGGAACTGTAAAAATCACTGGGTACCAAATCAAAGAGCAAATATACTCAGGTTTGCGGACTCAAGTGTATCGGGCTATCAGAGAATCTCTTTGCCAAGCAGTTGTCATCAAACTTTTAAAACGAGAATACCCTACCTTCAGCGAACTCGTACAGTTTCGCAACCAATATACGCTTGCTAAAAACCTAGATATTCCAGGCATCATCAAACCCTACAGCTTGGAAACCTATCAAAATGGCTATGCCCTAGTGATGGAGGACTATGGTGGCATTTCCTTGCGGGAATTGAGCAAAGGACGACCGCTGAGTTTGGAGCAGTTTTTCCCCATTGCGCTGCAAGTCACAGACACTTTACACCAGATCCATCAACAGCGCGTCATTCACAAAGATATTAAGCCAGCCAATATCCTGATTCATCCTCAAACCGGAGAAGTTAAGCTCATTGACTTCAGTATTGCCTCGCTGCTCCCACGAGAAACCCAGGAAATTCATTGCATCAACGGGCTCGAGGGAACGCTGTTTTATCTCTCGCCAGAGCAAACCGGACGGATGAACCGAGGCATTGACTACCGCAGCGACTTCTATTCATTAGGCGTGACTTTCTTTGAATTGCTGAGCGGACAACTGCCCTTTGAGTCCCGCGAACCGATGGAGTTGGTCCATTGCCATATCGCCAAAAATCCTGACTCTATCTGTAACATCAATCTCCAAATCCCTTTGATGCTGGGAGAGATCGTCTGCAAGTTGATGGCGAAGAATGCTGAAGACCGCTATCAGAGTGCTCTCGGGCTCAAACATGACTTAGTCAAGTGTTTGGAACAGTGGCGAGATAATACGAGCAAACATCATTGGTTTGAGCTAGGACAGCGCGATCTGAGCGATCGCTTTCTCATCAGAGAAAAACTCTACGGACGGGAATCGGAAGTAAATGCGTTACTAGAGGCATTTGGTCATGTTGCCAATGGTGGCACCGAACTGATGCTGGTAGCAGGTTTCTCTGGCATTGGCAAAACCGCAGTCGTCAATGAAGTACATAAACCAATCGTCAGGTGGAACGGCTATTTCATCAAGGGCAAGTTCGACCAGTTCAACCGCAATATTCCTCTATCTGCTTTTGTGCAAGCCTTTCGCGATTTGATACGACAGTTGCTCAGTGAAAGCGATACCCAACTACAGCAATGGCAGAACAAGATATTAGACGCCGTTGGCGAGAACGGGCAACTCCTGCTTGAGGTGATTCCCGAACTCGAGCAGATCGTCGGCAAACAGCCCCAAGGCCCCGAACTATCAGCGAGTGCTGCACAGAACCGTTTCTATCTACTGTTCCAAAAGTTCATTCAAGTCTTTACAACAGCAGAGCATCCGCTGACGATCTTTCTTGATGACTTGCAATGGGCGGATTCGGCATCGCTCAATTTGCTTAAGCTGTTGATGGCGACAAGTGATGGTCACGGCGATCGGGGAGGGGGTTATCTGTTCGTAATTGGCGCATACCGCGATAACGAAGTGTTTGCGGCGCATCCACTCATGTTAACTCTTGATGAAATTGAAAAGGCATCTGCCCGCGTCAATACTCTCACCCTAACAGCCTTAACTCAAGCAGATGTCAATCATTTGATTGCCGATTCCCTCAGTTGTGCAACACAACAGGCACTCCCCTTGACAGAGTTAGTTTATCAAAAAGCCAAAGGCAATCCCTTTTTCACGACGCAGTTTCTCAAAGCGCTGCATGAGGATGGGCTGATAACCTTTAATTGGGAGGTGGGTTGCTGGCAATGTGATGTAGCACAGGTACGATCGCTTGCGCTCACCGATGATGTGGTGGAATTTATGGCACAACAGCTTCAGAAATTGCCACCCAACACTCAAGAGATATTAAAACTGGCAGCCTGTATTGGCAATCAGTTTGATTTGGAGACATTGGCGATCGTGTCGGAAAAATTGCAGATAGAAACTGCTTCCGACTTGTGGAAAGCATTGCAAGAGGGATTTATCATTCCTATCAATGAGGTTTACAAGTTTTATCAGGAATCAGAATTAACAATTGAGAATTCACTTCAGATAAGGCATACTCCGGAGTCGTGGCTGCTCGCTCCTAAGTCGTGTGGTTACAAATTCTTGCACGATCGCGTCCAGCAAGCAGCTTATTTCCTGATTCCAAAAGCACAAAAACAAGTCGCTCACTTAAAAATTGGACAACTCTTACTTGCTTATACGCCTGCTGCCAAACTTGACGAAAAATTGTTTGAAATTGTCAATCAACTTAATATCGGCAGAGCCCTCATTGTCAATTTATCCGAGCAAATAGAACTCGCCCAACTGAATCTTAAAGCCGGACAAAAAGCCAGAGCCGCAACAGCTTATACAGCTGCATTTGAGTATTGTACCACAGGCATTGCCTTGTTAGCTGAGGATATGTGGCAAACGCAGTATGAGTTAACCTTAGCCCTTTACGAAACTGCAACTGAAACCGCTTACCTAAGCGGTCAGTTTGAACAGATGAAACAATTGGCGACAGTCATTGCAGAAAAATCTAGAAATCTGTTGGATACGGTTAAAGTCTATGAAGTTCAAATTCAAGCGGCTCAAGCCCAACATCAACTTACAGAAGCCGTGGACATTGCCCTGAAGATTGTAGAGCGTTTGGGAACGAGTTTTCCGGAGCACCCCAGTCAATCAGATATTGCACGGGCGTTTGAAGCAACTCAATCGCTTCTGGCCCGAAGGCAACCACTGGACTTAATAACTCTGCCTCAGATGACAGACCCTAATAAGTCAGCAGTTGTAAGAATTCTTGCGGCTGTCTCTGGTGCGGCTTTTGTTGTGACTCCAACGCTGTTACCGTTTATTGTCCTCGAACAGGTCAATTTGTCCGTTCAATATGGCAATACCTCATTTTCTGCAATTGGGTATGCCTACTATGGAATGATACTTTGCGGGATGCTAGGAGAGATTGATTTTGGCTATGAGTGTGCTCAACTCGCACTTTTGTTGCTCGAACATTTTAATGCCAAAGAACTCAAGTCCAGAGTCTATGTCGCAATTCATTGTAGTGTATGGCATTGGAAAGAGCCGCTTAAGAACTCTTTAGCGTACCTCCGAGAAGGCTACCAAGTTGGATTGGAAACAGGAGATTTAGAATCTGCTGCCACGTGCGGACTCTTTTACATTATGTATTGTTGGTTTATGGGCAAGGAACTCAGCGTGCTCTCACTTGAGAGCGCTGCATTCGGAGATCGGTTCGCTCACCTCAACCAAGAAAGTGTTATCAGTCCTCTGAGCGTTTTTCAGCAAGCCATTTTGAATACAATCGACAATGGTGCCGAACCTTGGCACCTTACTGGAAATGTCTTTAATCGAGAGAAAATTGTGCCAGTCCTCCAGCGTTTGGGCGCTCAAACTGCACTGTACTATTTCTACGCCAGCCAACTGGGTCTGTGTTATCTGTTTGGCAAGTTCGATTTGGCTGTGGAAGCCGCCCTCGCCGCCGAAAATTATATAGGTGGTGTGACAGGCTTATTCATAGTTCCAGTGTTCTACACCTATGATTCTCTAGCCCACCTGGCAATCTATTCTCAGGTTGGCGAAGCACAACAGCAACACATTCTTCAACGGGTGGCGAAAAATCAGGAAAAGATGAAAAAGTCGGCTGACCGTGCTTTGGAAAATTACCTGCACAAATTTTATTTAGTTGAAGCCGAGCGACACCGAGTTTTAGGGCACAAATCAGAAGCTTTAGAATCTTACGATCTCGCCATTGCGCTGGCTCAAAAACACGGCTATATCCAAGAAGAAGTGCTGGCCAATGAACTGGCTGCTCAATTTTACCTCGATTGGGGCAAACAGCCCGTTGCTCAGTCATATATCACCCAAGCCTACTATGGCTATGCACGTTGGGGCGCTAAAGCCAAAGTCGCCGACCTGGAACGACGCTATCCCCAGTTTCTCGCTCCCATATTACAGCAAACCCGTTCTCCCCTCTCCGCTCACGAAACTATTTTCACATTGGGGAGTGTCACCGGAACCAGTTCTGCTACTTCTACTAGTAGTGGTGTCTCTGGTGCTTTAGATTTAGCGACCATTCTCAAAGCTTCCCAAACTCTTTCTGGGGAAATCGAACTCGAAAAACTTCTCTTTGCATTGCTGCATATCGTTATTGAAAATGCCGGAGCCGATAAGTGTGCGTTCATGCTGTTGGAGTCCGGTAGTTTGGTGATTCAGGCACTCGCAGAGCTTTCGGTTGCAGTCACATCGCTGCAAAACAAAGGAAGTACTCACATCAATTTTTCCCCAATGTTGCTCAATCCAGAGCCTGTAGAAAGCTCTCAAGATGTACCCGTTTGCTTAATTCATCAGGTCAAACGCAGTTTACAACCTGCGGTCATTCATGATGCCACAGTGCATCCTCTATTAATCAACGATCCCTATATTCAGCGACAGCTGCCCAAAAGTCTCTTGTGCAGCCCGATTTTGCATCAGGGTAAGTTGCTGGGCGTATTGTACTTGGAAAACAAGTTAGCTATTGGAGCGTTTACACGCGCTCGCGTCGAACTGCTGAACTTACTTTGCGCTCAAGTCGCCATCTCTTTAGAAAACGCCCGACTCTATGCTCGAGAACAGCAAAAATCTCTCGATTTACAACAAGCATTAAACGATTTGCAAAACGCTCAATTACAAATTGTGCAAAGTGAAAAAATGTCAGCACTGGGCAACTTAGTCGCTGGTGTCGCTCACGAAATGAATAATCCCCTCGGTTTTATCGCCGCCAGTCTCAAACAAGCTCAACTCACTGTTGCCGATCTTGTCGCACATTTAAAACTCTATCAACAAAGTCTGCCCAATGCGAGCGAGCAAATCAAAGACCATGCTGCAGAAATCGACTTGGATTACAGTTTGGAAGACCTCCCCAAGATACTTGATTCGATGGGTCTGGCGTGCCTTCGGCTGACGAATATCAGTACCAGTCTCCGTACTTTCTCCCGTGCTGACAAAGATTATCCAGTGCTCTTTAATATCCACGAAGGCATAGACAGTACAATACTTATTCTCAAACACCGCCTCAAAGCCAATGAAACGCGTCCAGCTATTGAGGTGATAACCAAGTATGATAAATTACCCCAGGTCGAGTGTTTCCCCGGTCAGTTAAATCAGGTCTTTATGAATATTCTCGCCAATGCTATTGATGCATTAGAAGAGTCCAATAATGGACGCACTTTTGAGGAGATGAAAGCTCATCCGAAACGCATTCAAATTACCACTTCTGTTCAAGATAACCATGTGAATATTGCTATTGCTGATAATGGCAACGGTATGAATGAACAAGTCAAATCCAAAGTTTTTGACAGCTTATTTACAACAAAAGCTGTTGGTAAAGGGACTGGATTGGGATTGGCGATCGCTCATCAAATTGTTGTCGAAAAACACCACGGTTCGATCTTTGTGAATTCTACAGTAGGTGTGGGAACTGAATTTGTCATTACCTTACCTATTTATGCCAAGACTTAGCAAAGTCTGTTGCATTCATGACTGTAGATTCAATGCGATCGGTCAAAAAGGGCGATCGCGACCAAGTGCCAATCGCAACGCATACATAGAGACTCATCTTGAAGAATAAACTCCCAAAAACTTTATATTTAACAAAAATTAATAATTATCCGTATACAGGCAAAACATTTAAATTCATGATACTCCTCAAAAATCACTAAAAATCGAAATTATGAGCATTATCGTACTTGGCAGCATCAATATAGACTTAGTCGCAACAGCACCTCGCTTACCAGTTGCCGGAGAAACGCTGTTGGGACAGAATTTTTTTAAGGCACCAGGTGGTAAAGGCGCAAATCAAGCCGTTGCATTAGCAAGATTGGGAATTCCTACTCATATGGTAGGGCGTGTAGGAGGAGATAGTTTTGGTGAGGAACTCGTAAGTAGTTTGCAAGAATCTGGAGTGCAAACAGAGAATATATTCGTTGATGAAACGGTCAGTTCTGGGGTTGCCATTATTGCTGTAGATATAAGGGGTGAAAATCAAATTATTGTGATTCCCGGTGCCAACGGACACGTAAATGAGGAAGATATAAAACGGTTATCGCACTTGTTACCGGAAGCAACAGCACTGCTATTACAATTTGAAATTCCCATACCGACTGTTGTTTTAGCCGCCCGAGCAGCACAAGCGGCGGGAGTGACAGTGATACTCGATCCAGCACCTGCGAACAAAGATGTACCAAAAGAACTTTATCCATTTGTAGATATCATTACACCCAATGAAGTCGAAGCAGGACAACTCGTAGGTTTTCCCGTAGATGGGGAAGACTCAGCAAGAAAAGCAGCTACAGTGTTGCGACAATGGGGAGTCAAAAATGCCATTGTGAAACTAGGTTCTAAGGGAGTCGTTTGTGCAACAGCACAAACAACCTTTTTCGTACCTGCATTTCCAGTCCGCACCGTTGACACAACTGCTGCAGGGGATGCATTCAATGGTGGTTTAGCCGCAGCACTTCACCAAGGGCTTTCCTTACATCAAGCAGTGATTTGGGGTGCAGCCGCAGGTGCGATCGCCGCCACAAAACCGGGCGCACAGCCTTCACTTCCCGATAAAATAACGTTTGATACTTTTTTAATGGCTAATAGCTAATGGCTGATGGCTAATGGCTAATGGCTGATGGCTGATGGCTGATGGCTGATGGTGAGTCCAGCTCTTGCGGGCATAGCAGAAGGCAACGCGGAGTGTGTGCCTTGCACACAGCGTCTCCGTAAGGAAATACCCGAAGGGCTAATGGCTAATGGCTAATAGTTAATACAATTAGCAATTAGCAATTAGCCATTAGCAATTAGCAATTAACATTATGCTCGTATTAATGGATCACGATGGTGGTGTAGATGATTATTTAGCAACTATGTTGCTCATGACGATGGATAACGTGCAGCCTCTTGGCATCGTTGTTACTCCAGCCGATTGCTACGCGGAACCGGCTGTCAGTGCTACGCGTAAAATTCTAGATCTCATGGGATGCTCTCACGTTCCCGTTGCTGAAAGCACTGTACGTGGTATCAATCCTTTTCCCCGTCTCTATCGCCGCGATTCATTTATTGTTGACCATTTTCCAATCCTCAATCAAAACGAAACTATTTCTACACCCTTACTAGCAGAATCCGGTCAAGATTTTATGATACGGATGCTGCGAGAGTCTTCCGAACCTGTCACGTTAATGGTCACTGGTCCTTTAACGAATGTAGCTCATGCACTCGATACAGCACCAGAAGTGGAGGCAAAAATTCAACGTATTGTTTGGATGGGAGGTGCGCTGAATGTTTCTGGAAATGTGGAAAAAAATTGGGAACCGGGACAAGATGGTTCTGCCGAATGGAATGCCTACTGGGACCCGATTTCTGTTGCCAGAGTGTGGCGATCGCAAATTGAAATTATCATATGTCCCCTAGATTTAACCAACGACGTACCCGTAACATCGGACATAGTCTACAAGATGGGGAAACAAAGACAACACCCCGTATCCGATTTGGCGGGACAATGTTACGCACTCGTCATTCCCCAGGATTATTATTTTTGGGATGTGCTAGCCACAGCTTACCTGGCTCACCCAGAATTTTACGAACTGCGGGAGTGGGAAACAGAAATTGTGACAGTGGGTTTGAGTCAGGGACGTACTAAGGTAGTTTCTGGAGGCCGTAAGATTTACGCAATGGATGAAGTAGATAAAGAGGCTTTTTACTCTTATATTTTGCAACAGTGGGCAAGATGAATTTTAGATTTTGGATTTTGCATTGATTTTGCAAATAATGTATGAGTGATTGGATTTGGGACGGGAGAATTATTCCCAAATCCAAGTTTTATAAGCTGTTGTGCATATAATTTGCCGATTCTCAGGCTTGGGAAAAATGAGTCAAAACCTACTCTCTGGTTCCCCTCTCTCCCGCTCGGTCAACATGAGAAAATTCAAGTCAGCACAGCTAGCTTACACCCCAGGATTTTTCAAACACCCTTTAAGGCAAGAAGGGGTTAGAAAAGCGGATTTAGTATTTCAAAAAATTTAACCCCAAGCACAAAGCCGCAACAGTTCCAGCAACACAAATTTCTCCTCGAATAATTTTTTCTCTGACTGATTCTGTAGGAATTAAAAGAACTTCAATTTCTTCTGTAATATCTAAATTTTGGCTTCCCACTTTTGTGACATTTTCTGCTAAAAATAAATGTATTTGATTGGTATCTTTGCTAGGTTTATCGTAAAGTGTTGATATCTTGGTGACTCGTTGGGCAAAATAACCCGTTTCTTCTTGAAGTTCTCTGATGGCTGCTGTTTCAGCACTTTCTTGTGCTGGGTCAAAACTTCCTGCAGGAAGTTCAATGAAAAACTCACCCACTGCATGCCTGTATTGACGGACAAAAATAATTTCCCTGTTGCTAGTAATGGGTAATATCAGAGCAACTTCCTGTTTCAAATTAACAAAATAATCGTCTATAATTTTACCATTAGGTAACTGTAGCTTATCTTGCCTGACTTTACACCAATAATGGTCTAAAACCATTGTTGAGTGCAAAATTTTCCATTTTTGTAAGTTGGTCATAGATATTCAGGATAAAGAATGAAGAAGAAAACATGAAATATTTTATACCTTATCCTTCACACTTTATCTTTCAATTGAACACGGCAGTCATGCGATCGCTCAGAAGCCAGTGTTCCCTTCTGCCATCTGTCATTTGCCCTCTGCCTTTCTTAATAAAATTATGCAAATAGAAGTAGAGACATTCACTGTAAACAAGCGCTTTCCTTTAACTATCAGTCGCGGTACAACGGCAAAGACAACAAATTTATGGGTAAAGATTTTGCACGATGGTATAGAAGGGTGGGGAGAAGCATCGCCTTTTGGTGTCGGGACGTCTCCACAATCAACAGAGATCATCAAGAACGCTTTACTGCAAGTTTTACCTGTTTTACAAAAATTTAGCCCCTTGCAAAAGCAAGCAATTGATGCGGTGTTGAATCAATCGCGCATTCCTTCATCTGCCAAAGCAGGGTTAGATATAGCCATGCATGATTGGTTGGGAAAACAAGTGGGGCTACCTCTATGGCAATTATGGGGACTCGATCGCAGTTATATTGTACATACATCAGTCACTATTGGTATTAACTCTCCTGAAGGCGCAAGGGCTAGGGCGCGAGATTGGTTGCAATTTACTGATGTCCGTGTTTTTAAGGTAAAGTTGGGAAATCCGGATGGTATTGCGGCAGATAGAAAAATGTTATTAGCAGTGCGAGAGGAAGCACCAGATCGAGAATTGTACGTTGATGCGAATGGGGGTTGGAGTTTGGAAGATGCAGTACAAATGTGCAATTGGTTGGCGGAAGTGGGTATAAAGTATGTAGAGCAACCGCTGCAAAAAGGTCAGGAAGAAAGGTTAGGCAACCTCAAGAAGCAAACTTCTCTACCTATCTTTGTTGATGAAAGTTGCTTCACGAGTTCGGATATTCCCAAATTAGCAAACTACGTAGATGGAATTAATATCAAATTGATGAAGTCTGGAGGCTTGACAGAAGCAATGCGGATGGTACATACAGCACGGGCGCATGGGTTGCAAGTGATGTTTGGTTGCTATTCCGACAGCACGCTAGCCAATACAGCAGCGCTACAGCTTGCTCCATTGGCTGACTATCTGGACTTAGACAGTCATCTCAATCTTATAGATGACCCCTTTACAGGCGCAATCTTGCAAGGGGGGAGAGTGTTACCAAACGATTTACCAGGGTTGGGGGTACAACGCAGTGCGTCTGGCGCTTAATCAAAGAGTTGCAATTTTATTGCACGAAGGAATCCAAGGAAGGCAAGGCAAAACCGGGCTCGCACTTTTACGCTATAGTGAAGCCTCGATAGTAGCAGCGATTGACCGCCAATGTGCGGGTAAATCTTTGTTGGAGTTAACGGGTATCAAGCGTGATGTACCGATAGTCTCATCGGTAGCAGAATCGCTGGAGTACAAACCGCAAGTTTTGGTTATTGGTATCGCCCCTAAAGGAGGGACTGTACCGGATGATTATTGGCATGAAATCAAAGATGCTGTCATCGCTGGAATGTCAATAGTGAACGGTTTGCACACGCCACTGTCAACAATGACAGAGTTAAAGGCATTGCTAAAACCGGGACAAGTCATCTGGGATGTACGGAAAGAACCACCCAATCTGGGCGTAGCTTCTGGAATAGCACGAACTTTACCCTGTCGTCGGGTCTTGACTGTGGGAACCGATATGGCCGTAGGTAAGATGTCAACAAGTTTGGAGTTAAACTGGGCGTCACGACTGCGAGGATTGCGTTCTAAATTTTTGGCAACAGGGCAAACAGGTTTAATGTTGGAAGGAGATGGGGTACCGCTAGATGCCGTGAGGGTGGATTATGCTGCTGGTGCGGTGGAACAAATGGTTGTGCGTTACGGTCAAAATTACGACATTTTACATATTGAAGGACAAGGTTCGCTGCTGCACCCTGGTTCTACAGCAACTTTGCCCTTAATACGTGGTTCGCAACCGACGCAAATGATATTAGTCCATCGTGCGGGACAAACTGAGGTATCTAGTGGTGGCGTGTTTATTCCACCCCTACCAGAAGTTGTTCGGCTGTATGAGACTGTCGCCCGTGCAGGAGGCGCTTTTGCAGCCGTACCTGTTGCAGGGATTGCCCTAAATACTAGACATTTGGATGAGCCCGCAGCTAAAGACGCGATCGCATCTGTGGAAGCAGAAACTCATCTTCCCTGTACAGATCCCGTTCGTTTTGGTGCTGGTAAGTTGTTGGATGCAGTGATGAAGGCTTAGAAATGACAGCAGATCCACTCTTCTATGAAATCTTTAAAGAAATTCCGGAGTTATTTTTTGAATTAATTGGCAGTTCGGAAAAAGACCCAAGTATTTACAAATTTAGCGCCCAAGAAATTAAACAAAGAGGATTTCGTTTAGATGGGCTGCTTTCAACTCCCGATACTTATCCAGATGAACCCATCTATTTTATTGAGGCACAGTCTTATAAAGATGATAATTTCTACAACCAGTTTGTTGCAAAAGTCATTCTTTATTTAACCCAATATCAACCACCTAATAAGCAATGGTACGCTGTCATTATTTATAATAAGAAAAGTCATGAAGGAAACTTTCCAGAATATTTAAGTTTTTTTAAACAGCACTTACTTTGCTTCTATCTTGATGAGTTGGCGAAAACTCCCAATCAATCATTGGCTGTGGGAGTCATGCGGTTAATAGTGGAAAAGAAAACTCCAGAAAAAACTGGAGAACTTGCCAGACAACTCATGAGTCAAGCCGAACAAGAGTTAACTAGTGCCATCTTGAAGGAAAAAGTTTTAGAATTTATTCAAACAGTGGTTATTGACAAGTTTACTAACTTGAGTCTGGAGGAAATAGCAGCTATGCTGGGTTTAGAGTCATTGAAAAATACCAGAGTTTACCAAGAAGCAAAACAAGAAGGTATACAAGAAGGTATACAAGAAGGTATACAAGAAGGTATACAGAAAAATAAGATAGAAATGATACCAGTCTTATTAGATCTGGGGTTAACGATTGAGCAGACGGCTGAACGTTTAAAGTTGGATGTAGAAACTGTCAGAAAACACGTTCAACAGTAAAATTCCAGCGATCGTCAGGTTTTAGGAAGGGTGCTTTCGATCGAAGCGTCCTAATTTCAGCATTTATCTCACAAGAAGTTGGGGAGCTTGTCAAACTCAAGCGATCGCAATTCATAAGCTAGACTGCCCAATTATGAAGATTAGTTAAAAAAAGGCGCGATCGCCATAAACCTTGAAAAAGAAACGGCATTACCCTGTGCTTATTTAAGCAATTGCTCATACAGTTAATAAAGAGCTTTTTGCATAGGTTGGATCGACCATGAAACGCAGATGGAAGTCACTGCTACTATCAGCTAGTTGGGTACTACTTTCCATAGGAACATCTATTGTCATTATCCTCACCCATCCCCTAATCTCACCTGCAAAAGAACCCGCAGCGTCTACTACTGAAACGACTAAGACCCCTACTCCAAATCAGTCCCCAGTCGTCATTCCAGAGGGGACGGAGACAAATAAGCCTGTCGTTGTCCCAACAGCAACGGAGACGAAGAAGCCAACTGAGCCAACACAACCAACGCCCTCGCCAGAAGCAACCGATCCAAAGAAACCAACGGATTCCAAGGAACCAACACCCTCAGAGGACAAAAAGTCTGAGTCAGCCGCAGAACCTGCACCCACCCCTGAAGAAGTTGCGCGTCAGCAAAAACTGATAGAAGCGGATAAGCTTTACCAATCGGGACAAATTGCTGCTGCAGAAAAACTTTATCGTGAAGCAAAAGAACCTTTTGCCAAATCCTCCGAGGCTCAACAGCGCAAAGAAGCAATTGTTGACCCCGCACAATTATCTCCTGGGGGTAAAGTTTACTGGCGGGAAGCAGAAGCGGGAATTGCCAGTCAGTTGTACACCAGAACTATGGTACCGTTGGAGCTTTTGGTTCAGCAGTATCCCGAATTTATTCCCGGTCACATCAAATATGCTGAAGTCCTTAAAAAGGACAACCAAGAGAAAAAAGCATTGGATGTCTTGGAACGTGCGGCGACGCTCTATCCCAATCAACCGGATTTGATTAGAGCAAGAGTTGCTGCACTTGCAGAAGCTAGAAAATGGATGGAAGCTTCCTTAGCCGCACGTCAATTTGCTCTGTTGAATCCAAATAATCCCCAAGCGCCTGAGTTTACAGAACTAGCGGAGACACATCTCAAGCGTTACAAATCACATATTAGGGCAAAAGTGAGAGGAAACACAATTGCCAATATCATCACTGGAGCCTTGGGTTATGCCGTAACGGGTAGTCTTCTCGGTCCGTTTACTGCTCTTGATTCTACCATCATGCTCATGCGCGGCGAAAAATCTGTCGGCGAGTCAGTGGCAAAGCAGGCGCGAAAGCAAATGGATTTGGTTAAAGATCCGGCAATTTTAGGATATGTGGATGAAATCGGTCAAAAGCTTGCCAAGGTTTCCGGACGGAATGACTTTAAATACGAGTTTTTTGTTTTACCTGAAGAAAGTTTGAACGCTTTTGCACTCCCTGGTGGTAAGGTGTTTATTCATGCAGGTGCGATCGCTAAAACCAAATCAGAAGCAGAATTAGCTGGATTGATCGGTCACGAACTCTCCCATGTTGTTCTTTCCCACGGTTTTCAACTTGCCACTCAAGGAAACCTCATTGGCAATTTAACTCAATATATTCCCTATGGCGGTACTCTCGGGCAACTATTTACCATGAGTTACAGTCGGGATATGGAACGCCAAGCAGATACTCTTGGTACGCGTCTCATTGTTGCATCAGGATATGCTGCTGATGGTTTGAGGAACTTAATGGTGACACTGGATAAAGAGCAAAAATACAAACCTCCCCAGTGGTTATCTTCTCACCCAGGCGGTAACGAGCGAGTTCGCTATTTAGAAAACCTGATTTCACAAAATCAATATAACCGTTACACCTATGAGGGGGTAGCGCATCACCTGGACATTCAGCAAAAGGCAAAACAGATACTCAAAGAGCAAAAAGAAAAAAAAGAACGTCTTCGGAAAAAAAAAGACAGGATTGATGAATCAAAATGACACATTTGATCGTCAATGAAAGTATCAAGTCCCTACTCTGAACCAACGTAATATGTTATCCCAATCTCTAAAGATTTTATTTTTTAGCGGTCTTGGTTTATCTTTGCTCTTAAACCCTTCAACCGCATTTGCCCAATCCCGCAGTGGTGATGTCGTTGTACCAGTAGAACCGGGTAATGGTTCGGTGACACCAAGCACGGGAACGGGTAGTTCAACGACAAGTACATCAACAACTAGCGATCGCGGTGTACGTTTTAGCTGTCGCTACCATAACGGTAATTATACTGTGATGTACAATCCAGAAGCTTTTCCTGGTGAATACTTTCCTTGGGCAACTCCCAAAACTTTAGGCGGCGGTTGGAATGCAGAACAGCGCTGCAACGAAATTGCCAGACGTTTGGAATCTTACCGTCCTGATGGCTTGGTAGAACTTAAGTCAGCAGTAGAGAACGGAGAAAACACTGTTTGTGTGACCACCGATGCTAGACCCAGTTGTCGAATTGTACTGACAGTACCTCGCGGTCAAGATCCCGATGTTGTCCGCAATGGCATCTTCCAGAACCTCCTAACTGCTGATAACGGCAATCAAACGACTGCTGTCAATACCTTCACAGGTCGTGGCGGCGATCTCAGCAATATAGGTCAAATCTTTGGTGTTAAAAAACCTACTGCATCTTCATCAAAAGCACCTATCAATCTAAAGCCTTTCCTCTCTCCTGCTGATGGAGGTACCGGAACTAAACTCAGTAATGGTGTTAAGCTTCCTAACTCACAATCTAAACCTCAAAATGGAACTCGCTTGAATCCTAACAAACTTCGTTAAAAAGCAGTCATAAATCATTTTCTAAGGAACAAGATCCCCAATTTTTAAGAATCGGGGATCTGAGTTTTTTAAACTCTTTTTAAGTCTGAGAAGCCCTATTTGCTAATAATTTTAGCAATATTTGCTATTTACAGATGTAAGAGATGAGGCATTTAATCTTGAGGGGTGGAGGGGGAGAATTTGACTCATTTTTCCAACGTTCTTGAAGCATAAATGAGAGGAAAGCTATCGAATGCTTCTTGGTTTTTAACTTCTGGGAGAACGGTTATTTTGCATTTTTTCTATACGATTGCGTAGTTTTTCTTGTTGTTCGCTAGTCAGAACTTCAGAGATTTTTTGTTTTTCTGATTCCATGACTTCCTGCATTTTTTGTTTTTGCTCGTCAGATAAATTTATTGACCGTATTGCTTCTGGTGGTTTTTTACCTGCTTGAACGGCTTTTTGTACGGTATTGCGTTGTTCATCTGTTAGAATTTCCTCGATTTGAGCGCGAGAATCTTCTTGAATTTCTTTCAATTTGTCCTTTTGGTCGTCGCTAAGGTTAAGCTCTTGAAACTCTGGCGGTCCTTGTTCGTTGGCGGGAAAACCTTGTCTTCCGGGAAATTGTCCTTGGCTTGGGGGGAATTGTGCCTGTATTGCAGACGCAGTTGTCATAATAACTGCTGTAGAAAGAATTATTAGCGATAGAAACTTGAATTTCATGGGTATTTTGGGACATTTTTACAAGGAACCTCTTTTTGTGTTCCATATTTTCATCGTATGAAATCCCCATTCAATTCACATGGTACTGTATCTCTAATTTTATCTGGTGCTTTAGTCCTAGAACTTCGGTACTGTCTTCAAGAAGAGGTACGAAATCTAGTTTTTCAAAGTAGTGTAACTCGCTTGAGATACTGTAGGCGTAGAGACGTGCCGTGACGCGTCTTTACAATTAATATCCCCAGTCTTTTGGTTAATGACCGCTTAGAACCCTGAATGCGCTACTCTATAGTTAGTCGCCTAATGGAATAATTGAGATTGTGGCTATTGTGCGTTCCTTTGTCGATCGCGTTGTCGATCTTTCTACCTTACAAAATCTTGCCCAACGTTATTCTGAGCTAGATGTTGCTTCTGTGGAAGCGTGTTTGGCATTTTTGCGAGCAACCGTAGATGTACAAGTGGCGTTAGAGACGCATTTTGCTCGCTATGGTTTATCAATGGGCAAATTTACGCTGTTAATGCAACTGTTGCAGGCAAATGAACAAGGACTAACACCCTCTGAATGTGCAGAACGTTCTGGAGTCACTCGTGCTACTATTACAGGACTGTTAGACGGACTAGAAAGGGACGGATTAGTAGAACGACAACCATGTCCCAATGACCGCAGGATGTTAAGCGTTCACCTTACAGACAAAGGGCATACGCTCATGGCTCAAATGCTACCCGATCACTTCTGTCGCACAACTGGATTGATGGCACATCTAAATAATGACGAAAAGAAAACTCTGATTCAGCTTTTACAGAAATTACAGGCTGGTACTTCAGCGATGCTTGAGCCTTAGTTAACTGTAACCTGAATCCACTAAATATCAAGCAATGCCTAGATATGCTTAGATTTTAATTAACGGTACAGACTGGTTTAGATTTGAAATTTTGGATTGAAGATTCAAAATTTCAAATCTAAAATTCAGTCAGCGGCGACTGTGTATCAACTTGTAACGAATTTATCGATTGATTAATTAAGGTAACTTCTCCCCGTGCATTTCTATTTACCAAGTAGTTAATTCCTCGATAGCTCAATTTATAAGTTGCTGGTGGTAAAGGAACTTCTACAGGCTTGGCATTGGGATTAACACGATAAGTAACACCACGATAAATCAAATTATAAGCTGAGCTAACCATAGGTGCTGGTTGAAAAGGTTTTTCTGTTGTTCTGCTGGCAATTTTTGAGGAATTTAATTCGTAGCTGAGACCGCGATAGTAAAGTTTCATATTTCGCCTCGTGAATCAAAATGTAGTTATTTGTGTAATGAAAGTATCGATCGAGAGTTAAGACTCCATACTCTTGTTAAATTATGAAAATTAACTTAGCTAATTAACTTCATAAAAAAATGAGTTTTAACTCTTGTTTAAGTACTGAAATCAGCTAGTCCTTAATCTATTGTGCAAGCGATCGATTACACTTTTTATTGAATTTATTTATCTACAGCATATGGAGTTTAGGTTTAAGCAATTTTATTTTTTTTATAAATTTATCTGACAATATTGTTAATTGTGAGTTAGTTAAAGAATTACTAGAAGTACTTAAAACTTGCATAAGTTTGTACCTGTGATTGTTTGATAACTGTTAAGGACTACAAAATTCTTTAATGCAATTCCGCAAAGTTCAGTAGAAAAAGTATTTGGCTACATCCACTAATAGGTACGGTGTTTCGTTGTTAGAGGTCTTGTGTTGATTTCTTATAATTGGCAATCATCCAATTTTGTTGTCAAATCTATCTTATTTAAAACATCAAATTAAGTATGTTTTTATACTAATATTTTAATTTCAGACATCATTGACATCTTCATGATTTGACGATTTGTTCTTTTTGAATTGTTTACTGCCTTGATACAACACAACGATCGCATTTACACAAGTACACAAGTCAGCCCAACACAAAAATACTGAAAAATTTTCTTTTTTTTAGCAACTCAGTATGAAATAGTATTTAGTAAGCTTGACGAGCGCAAGCCAGTACTTTCCTAAAGATCTGTTGGTAGAAAACCATTTGCCGATAGGTAAGTACTAATCACTAAAAGCTTTGATTTGACCTAATGACAAACGACTCTCGCACGCGCACAGTATCTGCTTTTGCCTGGTGTCTTGCTTGGGGTAAAAAGCATAAGTTGAGTCAGGACGAACTCAGTGCAATGAAAAAAATGCGACAAACATTAATTGATGAAAGGAAAGATGAGAGCGCTCGCAAGCAAGTGATACCGGATACAATGCAACATTTCGTAATGCTAGCAGAGCAGCTTTATAATATTGATGAAGACTATAAACCTGAGACATTATCAGAATTAGAACAAAAGTATCAAGACCTTTGGAAAGAAGATACGCCTATCGGTTTGGTTTATGGCGGTGCAACGAAAATTAAACAATATGTTTTTGAAGCAGCAAAACTTCATGAAATACGAGGAGCCTCTGCACTACTCGATCGCATTAACCTTGAAGATGTTCCAGGTTTTTTTGGTGAAGGTAGACGTTCAATACGTATGCAGGAATGGTTGCGGAACAACGGCTTTGCCGATTTAGTTCCAGCACTGATTCCCGAACTTATTATTTATTCTACAGGTGGTAGCGTTCTTGCTTTTTGCCCTGCTGCTTTAGTGGATAAACTAGCTAACGCTATTGAAAAACGTTATACCGATGAAACCTTAACGGCTAATTCCTGTGCAGTTGGCGATACTTTTCGCTTGTTAGAATTCCGGTTTGGGCTGTTGCAAAATCCTATAGAAAAGACTCTCTGGTTGGGAGAATATAAACAGAAGCATAACGATCGCATCATCCAAGCTTATTTTGACCAATCTGACGAACACGATTTAAATATAAAATTTTGGCAACGCAAGAATTTTAACGAACTGGTAGGAAAACTGGCAAACCAATTTACCCACCGTCGTAACGGTAATTTGACACCAAGTGTTGTGCTGACTCACTCTGATGCGTCTGATGGTGATACTAATCGTAATTCACGTCCGAGCCGCTGCTATCCTCCCATGTTTGAAACCCATCCCTATTTACAACGGGATGAAACTGAGAGACGTGCAGCTGTAGCAGAGACGAATTTACCGGGAAGACCAAATTTTTCTGCAGCTTTAGCTCGTAAAGTCATAGTTGGTCAGCGTAGTAAAAATGATACCGTCCAAAGACGCGCATGGTACAAGCGAGAATATTTTGGAGTTCGTCTATCATCGGGTAAAGAGAAACTCTGGAATCCTGGTTATTTTTCTAGTTGGGTGACTAGATTTCAAAATTCTTTGCAAGAATTAGATAAGGAATGTCAAAACAAATATTATCAACCAGCCGATGGTAATCCTGTTACAGAAGCTTTATCATTACGGGAAATTGGTAATGTGAGTAAAGTTAAGGGATTTGTTGGTTATATTTACGCCGATGGTAATAATATGGGTGGCTATATCCGCAACAGAATTCGCACGCCCCAAGATTATCGTATATTTAGTCAACAAGTTTTAAATGCAACCCAAAAGGCTGTTTACATAGCATTAAAAAAACATCTCCAACCCCGTCAGCTTCAAAATTTGACAGATTCAGATATTAGCGATCGCAATAAACAATGGATTTATCCGTTTGAAATTATTACTATTGGTGGGGATGATGTGCTGTTGATTGTACCAGCAGATAAAGCCTTAGATGTTGCTAAAACTCTTAGTGAGGAATTTGAAAACCAGTTACCTGACTTTCAATTAGAAGTATCCTACGATTCTAAAAAAGTTCACCGCTATCAAGGAACCAAGCTGCCAAAATGCGATCGTCAGTGTGAGTTAAGTATGTCCGCCGGAGTACTCATTACTGCTGAAAGTACTCCTATCTATTACGGAGAATCTCTCACAAATCAACTCTTAAAATCATCAAAAAAATTAGCAAAAGACCTAAAACGAGAATATAAATATTACGGTGGAACAGTTGATTTCTTAGCACTAAAAGCTGTAACAATGATTGCGTCTACTATCAAAGATTTTCGCGAACAAGGACTAACAAAAGAAAATCTAAAATTCTATGCTGCACCTTATACTCTTTACGAGTTAGAAGGCTTATTGGAAACTGTTGCAGCACTTAAAAAGGCTAAATTCCCCAAATCGCAACTTTATCAAATTCGTAGTTTGTTGGAACGGGGTAGGCGCACGGCTATTCTGAATTACCGTTATTTTCGAGTTCGGCTGCAACAAAAAGAACAGGTGCATCTAAAAACTATGTTTGAAGAGACTTGGTGTCAAGCGAAAAGTAATAATGGTAACCTCGCACCCTGGATGTCAAAAAATTCCAATGGATCAACCACGGAACCAGAGAAAACTATTTATGAAACAATTTGGCGTGACTTGGTGGATTTACATCCATTTGTCGCGATACAAGAGGAAAGTGAATTACCTAATCTCAATCCAGAACCAGAGGAAATCCAAGGAGTAGAACAATGATTAGCCTTGATGGAATTCCTCCAAATCAAACCGACACTTGGGAGATAACCGCGATTATTGATACAGCTTTGTGTGTAGGTGCGGGTGGTTCCTCTGGTTCTCTAGCAGATAAACCCATTGTCCGCAATGCTCAAGGACAGCTAATTATTCCAGCTTCCCAAATCAAAGGTAGATTGCGTCATGAATGTGAAAAATTAGCGAGTGCATTGGGATGGGAAATTTTTTACGCACCCGTCGCAACAGAGCTTTGTCCCAATCAAGAACAGCTAAAGAAGCGTTTCCAGAAAATATATGGTTTGGAAAACTTACCTTTAGATGAGAACCTTGAATGGAATCTCTTTCAAGAAATATACACGGTAACTGGTTATAAAGGCTTTCACTGTATTGTATCGCAAATCTTCGGCAACCCAATTTTACCATCTCGCGTTATTGTTGAGGATTTTATCTGTTCGGTTCCCGCAGATGAATTACCAGAAGTTTTACGTCCGGGAGTCACAATTAACCGTCGTCGTCGCACTGCTGAGGAAACTAAACTTTATCTCTTAGAAACTTCTCCTGCAAATGCTCAACTAAAATTTGAAGGTAAAATCCACTTACTACCTAAGTTTTCATCTATTTGTCCCGATTTAGCAAAGCTTTTAATCTTTTCTGGCTTGCATCATATTTATGCATTAGGAGGAAGTAAATCTACAGGTTTGGGCTGGTTGCATTGGCAAAACTTACCAAAATTTACCATAGATGAAAGTACTTGGTCGAATTTAGCAGCAAAACAATTCTTAGAGACGATTAAAGGTAAACGTGAAAATAGGGTAGGTTGGGTTGAGGAACGAAATCCAACATTGAATCGAGAGGAACCATGAAACGTATTGAATTAACAATTACAGCCCAATCACCCCTAGCAATCGGTAGAGAAAAACCCGGAGGTTCCGTTAGCGAGGTGGAAAAATATATTCCGGGTTCTGTAATACGTGGTGCAGTTGC
Organism: Tolypothrix bouteillei VB521301; assembly: GCF_000760695.4. Taxonomy (GTDB): domain Bacteria; phylum Cyanobacteriota; class Cyanobacteriia; order Cyanobacteriales; family Nostocaceae; genus Scytonema; species Scytonema bouteillei_A. The sequence continues at coordinate 7,151,934 of NZ_JHEG04000001.1, forward strand.
AAAACAAATTTTGTCTCGCTATCCAGACATTGAAATGCAAAATCTCGATGTTACGGTAGAGAACAATCATTTCCAAAAGCTGTTTTTAGATGAAAAATCAGCAATTTTTCAAAATGCTTACCCTGCGATCGCAAAAAGTGGTAGTATTTATAAAAAAGTCGAGAATACTCCTATCAGAGTTTTACCAGCAACAGCAGTCAGTTCTAAGGCTAATCCAGGGTTTAAAACTGACAATAAGCACGGCGTGTTCGACACATTGATTGACTTGTTTTGTGCAGATATATTCAATTATCCTTACGATCCAAGTAGTAAGAAAGCTATAGAAGATAGGGTAGATCCGCGAGTGGAGACTTTTAGCTGCTTCTACAGCAAAGACAGCAATAGCTACTACAGTCATGCAGTGACTAGCCGTCTGTTAACAAGGGTAGGAATAAACCGTCGCCGCGCTACAGCAGAGGAAGACATTTTATATAGTATTGAAGTTCTAAATGAAGAATTTAAGACTAAGAAAAATACACAAACCAATAATTCTCAATATTATCAATGGGAGAACTATGTTTATCGCAGTTATATTCTCATAAAAAATGATGCGATCGCTAAGAAATTACACAAGTTTATTAATAATAACAAAGAACAATTCCGACTTGGTGGTTCAATATCGCGAGGGTTGGGTAAAGTAAGAATCGAAGCTAAAGAAGTTCAAGTCATCAATGATATTCAAAAAAGAATAGATAAATTTAATGAAGCATTAAAAAACCGCTTGGAAGAATGGTCTGAGGTATTTGGAAAACCCCAACACGATCCATTTAGTAAGAATCGTAAATATTTCACTATTAACTTACACTCTGAAGCTATTTTGCTAGAAAATTGGCAGCGAACAACAGTTATCTCCACTGAAATGCTCCAATATACGCTCCAACAATTTCTAACTAAGAAAGATGAATCATTAAAGCTTCATACTGCTTATAGTAGTTACGATTATCGCTCTGGATGGAACAATGCTTGGGGACTCATGAAAGATGTAGAATTGATAACAAATAAAGGCGCAGTTTATCTATTTAGTACAGAAAATTTGGAATCATGGTACAAAGCCTTATTTAATTTAGAGCTAACTGGAGTAGGAGAACGTGTCAGTGAAGGATTTGGTCAAGTAGAAATTTGCAATGAATTTCATTTAGTATTTCGTGAGGATGCAGTATGACAAACTGGGAAGAACAGCAGAAAGAGTTTAAAATCCAGAAAGGGATTCGTGACGCTGAAGACGATCTAGTCATCGCAATTGAGGAAAGATTAAATAATCAAAAATCCTATGGTAAGTTGGAAGACTCACAATATCGAAATTTAATGCATGTGGCTGATACGACTGGGAGCATTGCAGTGATTAAGAACTTTCTACGTTACCAGTTAGGACGCGATAAAAAGTGGGGCGAAGGAAAGGAATCACTAGCTGAAAAAATTATTGATGATATTGATGATAAGCTCAAACAAAAGGCTTTGGAAATTATCGAAAAATCTGGATGTAATGAAACTGAAAAAATAGAAAAAATCAAACCAGTGTGGTTGGAATTAACTCGACGTTACTTGAGTTATGGTTCGCGTCATCTCAAATATCTTAACCCTAGTAAAAGTACTTCTCCTAGTAAAACTAATTAAAAGACTAAGTAGGTAGTTAAGAAAGTATGTAAAGATATGCGACTTGCTAACAACCAATAACAAATAACAAATGACCATGTTTGAAATTTTTAAAAATCGCATAGAAATTACAGGAATTTTAGAAACAGTAACCGCTTTGCGAATTAGTGCGGGACGTTCCACTGAAGCTATTGGTTCAGATTTACCCGTCATTAAAGATGCTTTAGGTAGACCATTAATACCTGGTTCTAGCTTTAAAGGCGCATTAAGATCGAGATTGGAAAGTTTTTTGCGGGGAATTGATGAAAGTTTTGCAGCCAATCCAGCATTAGAAACGGAATGGTCGATTACTCAAGAAGCAATGTCTAAATTTAAGCACGAGCTAGTCATCACAAGAGATAAGCCAAAAGAAAAAGAGGAAAAATTACATCAATTTATTTTAAATAAAACAGATTTAATTTCCTTTCTTTTCGGTTCTCCTTGGTTATCCAGCAAATTACAAATCCGCGATTTAACTGTACATAAACCAGAAGATAATTGGTTTGGACAATATCAAGAACGAGATGGAGTGGCTATCGATCGCGATACTGAAACTGCTGGAGATGGGAAACTTTATGATTTCCAAATTGTACCAGCAGGAACGCCTTTTGATTTCCATGCTATTGTTGAAAATGCTGAGGAATGGGAACTAGGTTTATTGACGATTGGGTTACAACAATTTAAAACAGAACAAATTCCTTTAGGTGGTGGTAAGTCGAGAGGATTGGGAGTAGTTAAACTCCAAATTAATGATGTTAAGTGGATTGATGTACGAGATGCTAACGATAAAAGTAAGGTCGATCCAAATAAGGTTATTGAATATCTCAAGAAATTAATAAATTCTCATGGAGATTTACCTTGCGATGATAGTATCCCTTTACCATACGTATGGAGTGAAGCGCTAATTCATAAATTACGGGAAGAGATGGAAAAAGTAAAAAATACAGTAGCTACTAATTAACACCCAATTATGCACAAACAATTAGTTAATCAATGTATTCTCAATATTACTATTATTCCTACTAGCCCTATCTTAATAAAATCTGGTTTGGAAAGTGCAGATCCAACAAAACCAAACATGAATTTTGTAGAAACGTATCATCAAGGAAGCCCCACTATTTACCTTCCCGGTAGTTCCTTGAAGGGGGCGATTCGCGCTCATGCTGAAAGGATTGTGAGAACTTTAGGTCATCCAGATTATGATAAACCTATTAACTCTTCACTCATTTGGGCGAATAATCCTTTAGATGACGAATACGATTACTTGTATGAAAATCCACAAGATAAAGAATACCTAAAAAAGAAATTACCAGCACAGAGTATTTATAAAGAATCATCATTTACAGACCAAATATTTGGGAACAAATTCATTGCTAGTCGTTTGCGAATTGAAGATGCGTATCCCAACAAGTCACAACCTTTGAGAATAGAACAACGAAATGGTGTTGCAATCGATAGGGTATTTGGTTCGGTTGCACATGGTCCCTTTGATTATCAAGTTTGTACAAGTGGCGCATTTAAAACCAAAATTCATTTGAAAAACTTTTCTCTAGCACAGTTAGGTTTGATTGCGTTAGTATTGCGCGATTTAAATGAAGGATGGTTTGGAATTGGGTACGGAAAAACTCGCGGTTTGGGTATGGTGATGGTGGAGTATGACAGCGCTGTAGTTCAATATCCTGGATGCATTTTAGAGAAAAAGGATGGTAAGATTTACAAATTTGGTAGTCAAACACCTTGGGATAAAGTTTATCTTTTAGGTGCGGGGGAATTTTTAAAAGGCAATAAAAAAAATCCTTATGGTTTTCCGCAAGACGATAAATACGAAATTACTATAGTGAAACCAACATCAATGGAATATGGTTTTGGCGTGCAAATGCTTTGGGAAGAACCAACAGAGATTCAGGAATTATTTATGCACTCCGTTGCTGCTTGGAGTAAGTTGTTAGAACAGGGAGGTGCTGTATGTGCTTCGTAGGGTTCAATCAGCAGCCTTTGTCTAAAGAAAAATTACTTGAGTTGCTGGACAAGCATTCAACACTACCTAGCTATTACTTTCTACGCTGGAAACATCGGGTAGGGGGATTTTGGGAACGACGTAACGAAAAGTTTGGTAACATAGAAGATGATATACGCGAGCGCTTAAAAAATAACCTCCCAAAAAATTCTCTCCAAAATAATCCCACACCAGAACCCACGGAAACCTTTCCCAGTCCAGAAGGACAATTATTTAACTCAATCCTAGAGATACGTTGGAAAAGACAGAAAGGAGAATATCAAGTCTTGGTTCTTAGTTCCAAAGACACAGAAGCTGATTTTACGCCGATTCAACGCAATTGGGAAATTTTAGAGCAAAATGCACTGACTCATTCTCCAACTGAAACTCGTTTTCCTAAAGGCTTGAATACCGAACAACTGAATATTGCTCAACGCTATTTTCGAGATAGTCATACCGCTACAGTTCATTTTGTTGCATTAACGGTGAAAAATTAAGATGGCTAATAACTCTTATCGTTCGACTAATTCCAGTAATTTCAACCAACAACGCGGACCCAGACCATACGACTTTGTCTATTTTTCTACTAAATCACCTAGTGTAAATAAACCTCCCGGACATCATAAATATTTACACGAGCGCATACACGGTACTTTATTTTTGACCCTAAAAGTCCAAACCATGGTGCATATTTCAACTGGAACAGTGCTAATGGGAAGCGATATTAACAGGGAAGAGATTCCTTTAATCAAAACTATGGTTCAAGGAATTGACGACGAACTCATCATTCAAGGTAGTTCTCTAAAAGGTTGCATTCGTTCAATTTATGAGGCAATTACTAACAGTCGCGTAGGAGTCAAGCCTAAAAAGCCGAGTGAATACCCAGAAGAACGTTTACCAGCCAAAGAGAAAAATCAACTTTGTCCAGCAAGTATAGTTTTTGGTGCGTCTGGTGACAGATGGGGATGGCAAGGATTAGTTTCAATTCAGGATGCTTATTGTGAAATGACTGGTTTTGAAGTTGGTTTCATGTCCAATCTTTGGCGACCTAGACCAGAAGAGAATGATATATACTATTTTAAAGATAAATCTGGAAAGAAAAAAGCGGTCGGGTGGAAATTTTATTACAATATGAAATATGCTCTTGATAAAGGTGAAGGTAATGGTGTTCCCGCCCAAGTAGCGTTTAAAAATGATGAATTTATAACTCAATTAAATTTTAGAAATCTCAAATCAGAAGAATTAGGAGCATTGCTAATTGCTTTAGGTCAAGACAACAAATATCCTATAATTTTGAAATTGGGTGCTGGTAAACCAGTCGGGCTGGGAAGCATGATAGTAGAAATTACAGAAGCTGATCTTTTACAAAACCAATCGGATTTACGTACTCGTTATTCCTCTTTTGAAAGACTATCCAATCAATTTTTAACTGGAGAATCTCTAAAAATCTTTATAGGAAATACAGTTCAAAAAGCTCATGAAAACTTAATTGATAAATCAAAATTAGAAGAATTATCTAATATCCTCAATCCTTCCACTCATTTTGCCCCTCATGAAAGCTATTAAGTAAGTCAGCACAATTAAAGTTAACTAGTGAGGAGCGTTATTTATCAATAGTCATTTGTCGTTGGTAAAGATTTTTAGGAATGTTTACATTTTGTAATATAGTTCAATTTATTTGTACATAGCTACTTAATTAAAATGAAAAGTAATAGCGATCGCATTATTTACAATATGACTGATAAATATCTTCAGTTAGCCCACAAAATTGCTGTCACTTTAATTAGAGAACAAGATAATATTGAAGCAGGTGAAAAAGGTATTATTACTGAGGTAGGAAAATTAACCACTTATCTGAACTACAAAATCAAACAAAATATTAGTTTAAAGAAAGAAGAAAGAAAACAAATAAAATTTTTTATTTATCTTGACTCTTTAAGCGAACATAGTCAGACAATAGGACATAGTAACAAAACCATAGCTTATTATGAAGCCATAAACGAAACTTGTAAAAACTATCTTAAAGATTATGCAAACAAGCCAGTGATTATGATGCAAATACTGGGATGGTCGCAACGCTTAATGTATTATTACAGACAATTAGATTTATCAAATATAGACATTAATAATTTACAAATAGAGACAACAGACGAAATGCTAGGACTTACTCCTAAGTTATCAGAGATTAACAAGATTACAGAACCGATAGTAACACAAACATCAAAAACCTTAACATTACCTCAAAAACTACAAGTTTCTAAACCTATACCTCCTCAAGTCGTAGAGTCAACACAAACAGAAACAAACAATCCACTAAAACGTCCTATATCGCCAAAACCCGCTAAACCCGTAGAAAGTCCAAAACTAGAAAAGCCAAAAGCATCAGAATCTTCAAATCCTTTCAAGCGTCCTCCAAAGAAAATCTCTAGTTAACTACACTCCTTTTCCATAAGCAACGTAGGCGGAATCTGCAACAATTCCAAGTAAACTTATTGAAGTTTTTGCAGGGTTTAATATTGGTGAAGCTGTTAGCTTTGGTGTTGGAGTTTGAGCAATAATGAATTCTAGAAGTGAGACACATTAATTAAGGGTAGCCAATCCATAGTAGATTTCACAAGCAACCTCGTTTATTATACGTCTGTTCTGTCAACTTCCTTTTTCCTGATTTATACTCATATATTTATAATATATTGTAACATTCTTGACAATCTAAAGCAAAAAATCGTATCTTTAGTGTGAGTGTGCTAATCCAAATCTACGCACTTCACTCGATCCTTGAAAACCCTATAACTTCGTTAAAGTGTGTCGATTGCATACGGTGCAAGGCTTTCAGGCTACGAAAATGACAACTTTTGGAAATTTTTTGATAAGTTTTAAGAGGTGTGTCGATTGAGGGGTCTGAAACCCTCTTCCAGTAAGGCTTCCAAGAGTGAAATCTTTACACTTCCCCCGCCCCGAAAGGGGATGGAAACGAGCCGCCCTAGGCGTGCCTCAAACACCAGAGACGCTTTACACTTCCCCCGCCCCGAAAGGGGATGGAAACAGGACTGTGTACATTGCGAATGCATCTACTCAGTTGGCTTGACACTTCCCCCGCCCCAAAAGGGGATGGAAACTTAACTTTAGCTTCTCCACCATTAATTGAACTTTCTTTACACTTCCCCCGCCCCGAAACGGGATGGAAACAAAGGACAATTCAGACATTCCTGTTCCCCGTTTTCCCCTTTTTGTTGACTCCAAGCAATTACTCCTGGATTTGGTTGAGGGCGAACCAGTTCGCTGATGATATTGGTGTCACATAGAAAGGTCATGGTGCTAATCGATCAATGGATTGAACCGCTCTTACCGATCTTACCGAGCAGGAATTTCCAAGGTGTAGTCTTCCTCTACACAGATCTGACGTAATTCGGCAAAGGCATTAGCTAGGGAGTATTTATGATGTTGGTTTTTCCATTCCAGTAATTCTTGGAATAGTTCTGGCTCTACCACAGCTGTAACCAGTCGCTCCCGATCGTAAATTAGTTGAGGCTCTTCACAGCATCGTCGATTAGTTGAGAGAACTGCTGTTGGGCTTGCTCAATTTTCCAGTTCATAGACTTGAGTTACTTGCAATCGCTAAGACAAAAGTCATTTCATCACAAGATGAATATTCTACTCTTCATCCTCTGTTTTTACTGTTACTGTATCTAACTCAGCTTCTAAATTCTCGATAGTCGGTAAATTGTTGTCCATACCATTGGCATTCTTTGATATCTTTAACAGCGTCTGAAATACGGACATTATAGTTCCAAGGAATTTGTACAACAACCTGTTGCACGAATTGTTCATCTGAGTATACTTCTGCAAACGCCCGCATATACTTAAGATTCCGTGTGGAAAGGTTCTTCGATTGATTAGTTAACTATACTCTTTTTCCATAAGCAACGTAAGCAGAATCTGCAACAATTCCAAGCAAACTTATTGGTGAATTGACAGGAATATAATAATAATTAACCCGTGTTGACAAATTATCTATTTCTCTAAATCTTCCCTTAACATAAATTACCAAAACAGTATTTTTATCCAACCAATTCAATACTAAGTCAATTTGTTCTTTTACCTTAGCCTCTAGCTTATTATCGGCATCATCTTTTGATAATCCAACGAATTCCTGCCCTTCTAATAACTTAGAATTTATTAAATCTAAAACAAAAATATCCCCGACTGGCTTTTTAGGTTTTTTCCTTTGATGCCAATACTCAACCTTATCAAAACCTCTTGTACGCAATAGCTTACAATCTTCCGGTTCCATTGCATCATCGCTAGGTGAATAATAATCTACAATCGTCGAACCAATCACTCTTTCACGCTGCAAAGAACGCTTGACACTCTCAACTTCAGACTGGACTAAATCTGTGATTTTATTCTCTACTTCTCGATTAATTAATTGACTAGCTAATTTTTTTGCCTCATCTAAATTCTTACCTACAGCATAAGCCAAAAATCCACCTAAAAATGTAAATGCTATTAAGACAAGTTGCATTGCAGTGACAAATCTGTTAAAACTTTCACCTAGTTGACCATTTGTCGCTTTTAAAAACTCTAACTGACTTTTGAGCAATTCAAGTTCACTAGAAGTTTTTGCAGGGTTTAATATTGGTGAAGCTGTTGGCGTTGGTGTTGGAGTTTGAGCAATAATTAAATTCCAGAGGTGAGACATATCAATTGAGGCTAGCCAATCCATAATAGATTTTACAAGCGACTTCATTTATTATACATTCATGGGTTAACGAGAGTAAATCTTTGATGAGACACCGTAATTCGCAATTGTCGGTTTTACTACCAATTAAGAGGACTTTTCAAACATCCTCTTAGCGATTGCATTAAAAAATCACGTATCAGTTGGTGAAGGCATAATCAAATTACACCAGCACAAATAATGAGCGAGAGATGAAGATTGGTTTTTGCGGTTCTAGACTGCAAGAGTAGAAAATCACCACTCCGTACCAATCTTCATACAGTGATAGATTGTGATACAGGTATAAGCACGTGCCTTTGAATTATTAACCCGTACAAAGTTTGACTGAAGGTTGGTATTTTTCTGCAACACGCTCGTAACAAATGACATCACCAATACATCGTAATCGCTGACCTAAGAAGAAACAAAAACTCATCGGAGCAAATAAAACTAAGTGTGTGCTGCTTGCACGGTATTTTTGGCGAGTTTCGCGAATAATTTCTTTAGCATGAATTGTGAGTGCAGTTGCATCTGCATTAGAACTAATTGCTCTTTCTCCAATACCAGCTTCTGGTTCTGCATAAACAACAGCACTAAGTGGAATGGGTGAATCTTGACGTAGTTGTTCTATATCTCTTGATGCATTACCTGTGATTCCCAATGCAACTAAAATGTCTTCTCCAGCTTCGCCATCTTCTTTGACAATTTTAAACTTTGCTGTTGACGCACTAATATCCGATCGCCACAATTCGTTTTGTCCTATGGTTCTTTGTTCTACTTGCAAGGTATATCCTCTAGTATCTTGAAAAACATGACCAATGACCACGGCTGCTGAAAGAGGGAGCTTACCTCGAATATCAACAGTTAATTCAGTATGTCCTTGGGAAACTTGTTCTCGTACTTGTTCCAAATTAGGGAGTAAAATGTTTTTCCAAGTTTCTTGGTTAGCAATACGACGGGGTCCAGACGCACTCTCAAGGCTAAAATATTCTGTCCAGTCCAGTTCAACAGTGGGTAAGTTGTCATACATTTGCTTGACCCAACCATGTATCCAAAGGCGGACTCTAGTCTGCTTTTTCAAAATAGGAATATCTGCTTGGTCTATTCCTGCTAGTGAAATGCTGTTGCGACCCAAATTATAAGCGAATTCATAGCCTCTACCCGCTCCCAAGGCATCATAAAAGCCAGCAGCAAATTCAATAGCAGTGAGATCGTTAATGGATTGCTTCATTCCAATGACATAATCAATGTGCTGTGCAATCGCTTTTGCTTGGACTTCTGAATAACAAGCATTTAGGAGCACGCATTCTACCTTGTCTGCAAATAATTTAAATAGTTCTGCCAAAGCATAGGTGCTGACAAATTTAACTTCACCTGTATTGTCATCTTTCAATACTAGCCCTTCTTCTCCCATTCCATGTCCACAAAAGTGAACGATTTGGGGATTTTCTCTCAATATTGCCCGCCGTAATTCTCTGTGAGTGATAGCACCGCACGCTCTTAACTCAAATTGGTCGCGTTGTTGAGCCCGTTCTATTGCCGTTTCGATTTCTCGGACTTCTTCATCTAAGCGCAGACGGGTGATGTTTGTAGGGTTAGCTGAGAGAATTAAGATACGTTTTGGACTGTTAGTCATAGGTTAATATTATCAGAGCTAAAAATTTTAATTACGAGATGCAGTCATTTAGATTTTCCATAAGCAGATGCAGGGGATACTAGAATCGCCCCATCCTTTTCCAAGGCTTTAGCAAATTCATTACGGTCTGAGTGATTTGCATCAAATATCATCACAGTTTGATAGGAATTATTACATTCAGGGAAATTAGATTTGATAATTACATAAGAAGGACTTCCCAACTCACCACATACATGAGGATTTCCTTTATCTTGTCCGTTGACTTTGCGTTTAACCTTGTATCTACCATTACTGTAAAGTTTTTGTAACTCTTTGCCAATAACCTCCAATTTGTCGTCATTTTGATACCAGTTACTAATCTTTTCTAGATGTTTCATCTCTGGCTGAAGACAAGGGATAAGATAAATCTTTGTATTAAGATCTAAAACATCATTCACGTACTTCTGGTGATTGTAGTAGTGCATATAACTTACGTTGGTAGAAATTCATATGGCTGGAGTATATAGTTATAAGGATTAAAGTAGTTTTCTACAAGATTTTTCAGGATGTAAGTTATTTTTTAGGTTATCGAAATGAATTTTTGTTGTATCAATCAATTAATTACTTCCCCAGCAAAATGGATGATTCCGGAAAATTACTGAGACAATAATCATTTTTGAAGATTATCTGTTACTTTTATATAAGAATGGCAGTAAGCCCGTACTGTTGAGAGAGTGAGTGGGAGTGATAAGCTGGGTACAGCTTGTGCTTCGGGAGCGCACGAATGTGGATGCAATACTCTACTCGGTTAGTGATTTTTTGTAATAGTTTGGGTGGTAATGAAGCGTTGAATCAATTTCTCAAGTAAACAGTAAGACAGTATGTTAAAAAAGGCATATCCCGTACTTTCATTCTTGCTGACACAGAACAATCAGAGATAATTACACAGTCTAAGCTAGCAACCACCGAAAACGATCGCAATACCCAATATTAAATTGACAAGCCGAAGTAGACGTGATTTCCCATTGTGTTATCTTATAATTAGGCAACTAATTATCAGGTAGCTAATCAAATACGAACTGTCATTAAAGAATAACCCGATCGCAAAAGGAGAACTAGATGAAAAAGTTGAGTGTCAAACCTAAGAACTGGTTAGTATCTTTCCATGTAGCCTCTGGAGGGATTTGGTTGGGGACAGCACTTTGTATTGTGGTAGTCGCCATTACGAAAAAAAACATACCAAATGGAGACGAGCTTTATGGTATCAACTCAGTATTAAAGTTTATGGATGATTGGGTAATTATTCCAACTGCTAATCTGTCACTCATCACGGGTGGATTGCTTTGTTGGCTGACTATTTGGGGATTTACGAAACACTATTGGGTTATTGTGAAATGGGTAGCGACTGTGACCTTAATTACCACGGGAACAATCTGGCTGGGTCCCTGGTTAAATACCATGACAGCTATTTCCGAAACAGAACGACTACAGGCTTTACACAACCCACTGTACAGATTTCACCAACAGGGTGTCATCATTGGCGGTGCTATTCAAACTGCTTGCTTGTTAGCGATCGTTGCAATTTCAATAGTTAAACCTTGGGGAAGACGGCTAGTCAAACAATCAAAAGACATCGAAGAAGTAGTTTCTTCAAACAGTTAAACCCCGAACGGTAAATTAACACAGCGCAATAATAACTCGATCGCGAGCGCGAAGTCAAAAAGGTCGTGCTATGGTTTTACATCACTTTCACCACGCACGATCTTAAAAATATCTCTCACAACTTTATTACGAATATTTATTAGCTTAGTACTATTCATTTTTTATCTTCGCGAAGAATTGTTATTACTAGAGTTAAGTTATGTCTTAACCTATTCCTAGTGAATTCTTAAACTAACTAGTATAACTTAATGGTGCGGAATACAAATCAATTATGCTTATTTCTTCTTTGTCAAGCTGGCTACATTGGTTGATGGTTCTAATGTTTACTTCTCTGATAAACATTGTTCCTTTTTCTAGCGATCTTGTTAATTCAAATAACATTATCTATGGATTAGAAAATGCGATTGCACAAGCCTCTGATACTGTACGCATCCACGATATTCAAGGTGCAAGTCATACTTCTAAATTAGTTGATGAAACAGTAACAGATGTCCCTGGAATAGTTACATTAGTACTTGGTTCGGGTTCCGGTCGCGGTTTCTATATACAAGATCCAAACCAGGATAACGACGATGCAACATCGGAAGGGATTTTTGTTTTCTTGGGCAATTCCAGTATTCCCAATCCCAATATTGGTCAATCGGTAGCGGTTACGGGAAGGGTAGGTGAATTTCGACCGGGAAACAATACTAGTAATTTGACAACAACTCAAATTTCTGCCAACGGAACGGGTGGTGCTGTTCGAGTTATCGATTCTTTAGGAAAGATTAACCCCACTATTATTGGTGTGGAAGGTCGCATTCCACCCAATACTGCAATTAGCGATGATTTTACAGCAGGCGATCGCGGTAATGTAGAAACAGAGGGTGATTTTGAACCAGCATCAGAAGGAATAGACTTTTATGAAAGTCTCGAGGGTATGTTAGTTCAAATTAACAATCCCGTAGCAATTAGCCCTACTAACGAATTTGGAGAAATTTGGGTACTTCCAGACAACGGTTCTAATGCAACGGGACGCACGATTCGCGGTGGAAGTCTCATTTCATCTAAAGATTTCAATCCCGAACGCATTCAAATAGATGACGCCCCTGCTATATCTGGTAAGTCTCCCGAGGTGAATGTCGGTGCAACGTTAGGCACAATAACAGGTATAGTTGATTATAATTTCAATACCTATGAAGTTTTGCCATTTTCCATAACTGTTAACGCTCCGAGTTCTTTAACTAAAGAAACAACAAATCTTACCCCACAAGGCAACAATCTAACTATTGCAACTTTTAATGTTGAGAACCTTGATACCAAAATAGAAGCTCTCGACAAAGTTAACGCACAGCAACAAAGTAATGTTGATGATGATTTAGGGAGTGGTAAATTTACCGCACTTGCCGATCGCATTGTTAACAACTTGCGTTCTCCTGACATTATTTCTCTAGAGGAAATTCAAGATAACACCGGAGCAGAAATCAATGATGGAGTGGTAGAGGCAGATCGGACTTATGAAGAATTAATTAATGCGATCGCAGTTTCAGGTGGTCCTGTATACGATTATCGCCAAATCAATCCAGTAGAAAGAGAGGATGGAGGTCAACCGGGTGGTAATATTCGAGTTGGTTTTTTGTTTAACCCCAATCGAGTACAATTTGTAGATCGTGCTGGAGGTGGATCGACTACTAACACGACAGTTAACAACATTAACGGTCAACCAGAACTTTCTGTCAGTCCCGGAAGAATCGATCCAACTAACCCCGCTTTCAATGACAGCCGCAAATCTTTGGTAGGCGAGTTTATCTTTCAAGGTCAAAAACTGTTTGTTATTGCCAATCACTGGAATTCTAAAGGTGGAGACCAACCCCTGTATGGTCCAAATCAGCCTCCTGTTTTAACGACAGAAACCCAACGCCGCCAACAAGCACAAGTTATTAATGACTTTGCAGACAAGATTTTGGCAGTAGATCCCAAGGCTAATATAGTGGTTGCAGGCGATTTGAATGATTTTGAGTTTTCTGAACCGCTCAATATTTTAAAAGGAAAGTCAGGTGGTTCGGGTAAGACGGTGTTGAGAAATTTAGTAGAAACAATAAGCGCAAACGAACGATACACTTATAATTTTCAAGGCAATGCTCAAGTTTTAGACCACATCTTAGTTAGCCAAAATCTCTTTAAGAAATTAAAGGGTTATGATGTCGTTCACATCAATTCTGAGTTTGTTGCTCAAGATAGCGACCACGACCCCAGTGTCGCTCAATTTAATTTAAAAGTTAGTAGTTAGTAGTTGCCGGTTAGTAGGGGCGCAAGACCGCCAACCCGTACAGTGATTTGCCGTTTCTTCAATAACAACTAACTACTAGCAACTCACAAATAACGAGCGTGCAAATAATTTCGCAGCCAATTGACACCTTATATGACCAGTGACTGGCGCTCGGCGTTCGCCCAGGAACGAGATTAAATCCAAAATCTAAAATCCAAAATCTAAAACATGGTGACTACCAACACGATTCGCTTTTCTCAATTCAATGCTTCTTTAAACCGTGGTGCAGAGGGTCAGTTAATTCAGGATTTATCTACCCCTGAAAATACACAAGCAAAATCCGTTGCAGAAATTATTCAACGTACTAACCCAGATGTACTGCTGATTAACGAGTTTGACTATTACGAGCCAGACCCATATAAAGCGGTAGAACTTTTTCAAAAAAATTACCTTTCCGTCAGTCAAAACGGTGCAGATCCGACTGAGTACCGTTACGCTTACATCGCACCTTCCAATACTGGTATCTCATCTGGATTTGACTTAAACAACGATGGTACAGTCGTTACAGATCCCGGTACGCGGGGATATGGTGATGATGCTTTCGGGTTTGGTGAGTTTCCCGGTCAGTATGGGATGTTGCTGCTATCAAAATATCCTATTGATACCGAAAATCTGCGGACTTTCCAAACTTTTTTATGGAAAGATCTGCCAGGATCTTTGTTGCCTACAATTGCGCTTCCCGATTCCAATACGTCTTGGTATTCACCAGAAGAACAAGAGGTCTTGCGTCTTTCTTCTAAGAGTCATTGGGATGTTCCTATCTTAGTGAATGGCGAGACTATCCATGCTTTGGTTAGCCATCCCACACCGCCTACATTTGACGGACTTGAAGACCGCAACGGTAAGCGCAACTATGACGAAATTCGCTTCTGGGCAGATTATATTACACCTGGAAAAGGCGACTATATATATGATGATGCAGGGAATAAAGGCGGTCTTGTTGCTGGGTCGCGCTTTGTGATTATGGGTGACCAAAATGCAGACCCCTTTGATGGTGACAGCTATAACAACGCTATCCGACAACTGTTACTCAATCCCGGTATCAATACGAATTTTATTCCTTCAAGCCTTGGTGGTGCTCAACAAGCAATTTTACAAGGTGGGGCAAATCTGACTCATCGAGGGAATCCTGCTTTTGACACTGCAGACTTTGCTGATACAGCCCCAGGAAACTTACGAGTAGACTACGTACTGCCATCTGCTGACTTGCAAATTAGCAATTCATCTGTTTTTTGGCCTCTCAATACAGACCCCCTGTTCCGATTGGTAGGCACATTCGATCCAACTTTACCTGGTGGATATCCCAGTTCTGACCATAAATTGATTTGGGCAGACTTGCAAGTTCCACCAACAGAAGCAGGGAGAACTGTTCCCGATGCGGACTTTTTGGGACAAACAGTATTTCCTACTGGCTTTATTCCTGATGGTGCGGCTGGAATAACTGCACTGGGCGGACTGTCTGGTATCACCTATGATGCTGCAAATGATGTCTTTTATGCTGTCTCTGACGATCGCTCTCAATTCGCGCCTGCCCGATTCTACACCTTAGAAGCCGAATTTTCTCAAAAAACAGGGTCTCTGGAAAGTGTAACCTTCACCAATGCTATCACCCTAAAAGACGCCAACGGTCAAGAGTTCGCGCTCAATAGCTTAGATCCAGAAGGAATTGCACTCACCAACAAAGGGACAGTTTTTATTTCCTCAGAAGGAGAGGCAAATATCAATGCAGGTCGTGTCACCAATCCCTTTATCAATGAATTCTCCCTAACCACAGGACAGCAAATACGCTCTTTACCTGTTCCAACAAAGTTCCTACCCGTTGTGCAAGATACCAACGGTAACGGGATTGTGGATACAGGAGATACTCAGGTATCTGGTATTCGCAATAATTTGGCATTTGAAAGTTTAGCGATCGCACCCGACCAAAAATTCCTGTATACAGCAACTGAAGCCTCCTTGTTTCAGGATGGTCCCATTGCCAGTCTCAATGGAGGAAGCCGTTCTCGGATTCTTCAATACAACTTGGTTTCCGGTCAACCAGAAAAAGAATACCTCTATATCACCGATCCAATTGCTACACCTCCAAACCCGGCGACGGGGTTTGCTGACAATGGTTTGGTCGATTTGTTAGCAATTGATAACCGAGGTACTTTACTTTCCTTGGAACGTTCTTTTTCTGAAGGTGTTGGTAACACAATCAAAATCTACGAAGTCAGCTTGCAAGGCGCAACTGACATCAAGTACTACGATTCTCTCAACACTTTAAGTCCCGAAGAGTTAACAGTCATTCAACCCGTTGAAAAACGCCTTTTGTTGGATCTCAACTCACTAAAGCTACCCACAGGTACGGATAATATTGAGGGGATCTCCTTTGGACCGAAATTAGCGGATGGTCGTCAGTCCATCGTGTTAGTAAGTGACAACAACTTCAGCCAAACGCAATTTACCCAAATCATTGCTTTAGGTGCAGACTTAGTTCCCACCGCAGCACCCACAGTTGAAACCCGTCCCGACCTATTTGATGACCCCAAATTACCACGCGACCAACGGGCTGATGCAGATGACCCGGCAATTTACCTCAATTCCACTAATCCAGAACAAAGTCTGGTACTGACAGTGGTTAAAAATGCAGGTTTGCGAGTTTATGACTTGTCAGGTAATTTGTTGGAGGAAGTGAACCCTGGCAATATTCGCTACAATAATATTGACCTGCAATATGGCTTTAACTTAGGCGGTCAGCCTGTTGATATTGCCGTAGCGACAGACAGGAATAACGACAAGCTGGCAATTTTCAAAATTAATGCCCATCCCAATGCTTCAGGTCAATACCTAGAAGACATTACTGATAACGGTCTTGGTAGTTTGTTTCAATCATTACCGTATGAACCTCCTTACTCCCCATCACAACGAAGTGCTTACGGAGTTGCTTTGTACCGCAGCCCGGTAACAAACGATTACTATGTCTTCGCCAATCGTAGAGAAACTGGAGATGTTACACAGTTAAAGCTGGTCGATAAAGGTAATGGTAAGATTGGCACTGAGTTAGTGCGGAATTTTACCGTACCCACAACGGCAGGACGCGATCCGCAACTTGAAGGTATGGTAGCAGACCAAGAACTTGGCTATCTTTATATTGGTCAGGAAGATGTAGGTATCTGGAAGTACCAAGCAGAACCTAACGGTGGTACAACAGGTGTGTTAATTGACAAAGTTAAAGATTTGGGTGGGAAATATCTAGAAGATGATGTTGAAGGATTAACTATCTACTACGGCAACCAAGGTACTGGTTACTTGTTAACATCGAGTCAAGGTGATAGCACTTTTGTTGCCTATACTCGTGAGGGTAACAATGACTTTTTAGGACGCTTTGCTGTTGGTAATAATGGACCCATCGACAGCGTGCAAGAGTCGGATGGTGCAGATGTTCTGAATGTACCTTTAGGACCTAACTTTCCCTATGGTGTGTTTATTACCCAAGATGGTAATAATTTACCTGCACGATTAGTTGAGGATGATGGAGAGTTTGAGAATGTCAATACTAATTTTAAGTTAGTCCCTTGGGAAAATATCGCCTATTCATTCCCAACTCCTTTAGTCGTAGATACAACTAGCTACGATCCTCGCAATCCCAGCCCTGACTACTTGTTCGATTCTAACAGCACCATTGCTAGTCCACTTGAGGTTACACCTCTCGGAGATATTGCTTGATTGAGCACCCAATCTGCGATCGAGTCAAACATTTCCTGACACTCCCACCTCTTTTTTAAGGGGTGGTTTTCTTGACCTCAACCCAACTTATAATTTACACCTCCACAGCGAAAAGCCATGGAGGTGCGAATTTGTTTTATATTCAGGGTCTTTATATGAGCTGACCCCGTTTGAACGAAAAATTTAAGCTTCTATTTAGATTCTCATCGAATTAGTTATTTTTTGTTAAATTTAATATTTTCTTTATTATTGATAAAGTTTCGATCGTTTTTTCTACGAAATGATAATTCTTTTAATTTTTCTTCATTATTTGCTATACTCTAATTAGATCGCAATCTAATTAGGATTGCAAGGAAAGCAACAGAATATGCAAAAGCACGGTGTTTCACTGGCAGAAGCAGCAAGACGTTTAGGCATGAGTCAGAGCGCTTTGTATGTGGCTGTGCAAAAAGGACAAATCCCTACCTTGAGAAGAGGTGGGAGAACTGTAGTTCTTCCAGGATCGTTAACAGATTATCAAGTCAGACAGCGCCCTACCGACCCTTACAGGCTGTAAAGATCTCTGGGCGATCGCATCAATGAGTTTTCAAGTATTCTTAAGCACTTAGTGTATGGGTTTCTCAGACTAAGTGCTTTCTTATTGCTACGCGGCTTGTAGTGTCAGTTGGAACGCTTACCCCACCAAAGTGCATACCCCAGGATATGCGGTGGTGTACACAAGTCTTCTAAAGTGCATTCTTGAGGTTTCGATCCCCCCTAACCCCCCTTAACAAGGGGGGAACTGAGCTCCAATTCTCCCTTTTCACGATGTTTCATCTCTTTTCTAGAGATCTGTACACCACCGTAGATCTGGGGTTAGTAGTAGATCGACTCCTGGTCTGTCCTTCCGAGACACGTTATGTGCTTTGAAAAAATTGAATTATTTTATACAGGTAGGGAACTTACTCAAGGAGTTGCCGTCTGAGCAAATTAGGCAAGTGCAAAGTAAGTTTTACAGCGATCGCTTGCTAGTTATTTTATAACCCTCGTGCCTACCGATCTCCTTCGATTTAGTAGGAGCAATTATGTAACTTAAAGGAATTTATTTTCCTTTAAAAATTATTTTTTAAAAGAGAATATATATGAATGCGAAGGCTCTCATACATATTGAAATTTTGTTCAATATGTATGAGAGATTTTTTATTTTTGTTTTAAAATTTACGATTTTATTTTAGAAAAAAACTTTTTATCTGATAGTTTTTAAAATTTCTTGGGCAACTTAAATACATAACCTTGTATTGTGGTTTCCAGGAAAGATAACAATGAAAAATATTCTCTTTATTGATAGTGCTGTAGATAAGTACAAGATTTTATTAGAAGGACTAGTACCAGGTATTACAGCTGTTATTCTTGACCCGAATCGCGATGGAATCGAGCAAATTTCCCAAATATTATCCCAATACAGTCTAATCGAAAGCGTTCATATTGTCTCCCACGGATCTCCTGGAACCTTATATTTAGGAAATAGCGAACTGAGCCTTCATAGTTTAACAAAGTATTCTAACGAACTACAGAATTGGTTTTTGCCATCATCCCATCTCCCAAATCTGCTTCTTTATGGCTGTAATGTAGCAGCCGGTGATGTAGGAGAAGAATTTATTACCAAACTTCACAAACTTACTGGAGCAAGTATTGCAGCAACAGCCCGTCCTACCGGAAACGCTGCTTTAGGTGGCAATTGGAATTTGAAAGTTAATGTAGGTAGTGTTGTTAATTCACCACTAGCATTTACAGCAGAAGCAATGGCTGCATATCCTGCTGTACTGGCTTTGTTTTCTCTAGGTAGCTATAGTAGCACAACTACTTCTAGCATGACTTCTAAAGTTACGGTAGAAGGAAGTTATGCCTATACAGTTGATAGTGAATTGGGCTTACAAATTATTGACATTACCGATTCTAAAAAACCTACCTTTAAAGGAAAATACAAATTTTCAGATAATAGTGAAGTCAAAGGCGTAGCTATTAAAGAAAAATACGCCTATGTTGCTAGCTTCAGTTCGGGTTTTCAAGTTGTCGATCTCACCGATCCTGCAAACCCCGTTACCAAACTTAATGATTCGACTTCTTGTAACACGGCAGAAGATATAGCCATTAAAGACAACTATATTTTCGTTGCTGGCGGTATTTCCGGTCTGAAAATTTTTGATATCAGTGACCCAACCCAGCTCGTTGTTAAAGGTCAATACAAGCCGACAAATGGCTCTATTAGAAACGTAACTGTAAAAGGTAATTATGCTTACGTTCTTTCTGAGTCAGGCTTATTCACATCAACCCTACAAATTATCGACATCACCAACCCCGATAGCCCCGTTCTTAAAGGCAGTTACAATACCTCAAGCACAGCTTATGAAGTCAAGATAGAAGGGAACTACGCTTACATTGCTGCTGGCTTTTCGGGAATGCAAATTGTTGATATCAGCGATGCGACCAAGCCAACTTTAAAAGGCAGTTTTGATACTTCTTATAATGTCTTTGGTGTCAGCATTGTAGGCAATTTAGCTTACATTGCCGATGGTAATATGGGCGTGCAAGTCCTTGATGTGACAGCTCCTGAGACTCCCATATCTGTTGGGACTTACCAAACCACTGGTATGGCTAAAGGTGTGTTTGTCGTAAACAACCAAGCTTACATTGCTGGAGGTTCTACAGGGCTGGAAATTGTGCTGAACAATACTCCTCCTACTGCTGCTGACAAAACTATTAGCGTTGATGAAGACACCGTCTATGCCTTTGTTATGGATGACTTTGGCTTCACTGATAGCGATGATGGTAGTGACGGCAGTAGTTTAAAAGAAGTACAAATTACGGAACTGCCACTAGTCGGTCAGTTGTTCAAAGATACCAATGAAGATGGTATCCAAAATGATGGCGAAGCTATTACCGTTGACCAAAAGATCGCATTTGCTGATATCTCCAAGCTGAAATTTAAGTCCATTGCAGACGCTAGTGGTACTAATTACGCAAGCTTCAAGTTTAAAGTTAGTGATGGTTTGGAATACAGCGCTGTAGCGTATAAGGCAACAATTGATGTTAAGCCCGTTAACGATGCACCTGTTCTCAGTGACACTGACGTCACTCTCAGTGCTGTTATCAAAGGTGCAAGCGCACCAACAGGCGCAGTTGGTACCTTAATTTCTTCTTTAGTGAAACTGGAAGGCAATGTTAAAGATGCAGACACTGATGCACTCACAGGTATTGCGATTACTAAACTTGATACAACCAAAGGCAGCTGGTTCTACAGCATCGACAACGGTAGCAAGTGGACATCTTTGAGTTCTGTATCGGATTCTAACGCTCTACTCTTAGCCGCAGATACCAATACCCGTATCTATTTTCAACCCAACGCCGAGACTACCGGAAAAATTAGCGACCTTTTAACCTTCCGTGCTTGGGATCGAACTAGTGGCACCAATGGTAGCAATATTGACATAACAAGCAGTACGAACGCAACTGCTTTCAGTACTACGACTGACACAGCTGGAATTACCGTCAAAGACGCGAGTGATGGTACAGATTCTGGCAGTACTGGTGGTTCTGTTAACGTCAAACTGAGTTTAAAGATAGTACCTAACAATCTTTTCCTTTTAGGTGATGCTTCTGAAGGTGGCAAACTCAAACTCCATATTAAGCTTGACGGACACAAATCCAAACTGGTAAATGAATTGGGAGTATGCGTTGTTGATGATGACAAAGGCACAATTGACGGTATTGCTCCTGATACAGAAGGTTACGCCCAAGCTGCATTATCAAGAGCACAAGTAATTTTCTCGTCTATTGCCAATGCTCCTAAAGGGTTTAGTTCAGATCTGACGCGTCTTTTAGAATTTAGCGCTGGTGCAAAGCTCAAATTCTTCATGATTAAAGACGGTACCCTTGATGGTGTCATGTCTGGTAAGATTTCCTTTAAAAATGTCCTCTTTGCTGATACGAAAACGCAAAAGACCACAGACTTGGGAAATGGAGAGTTTGCTCTAGATTGGGATGAGTTACTTGAGGGTGGCGGTGCTGACTTCCAAAAGTTGAAAATCAAGATTAAAGCCTCAAATGAAGAAATGCCTTTAGGAACTGGTTTGCAAGGTACATCAGGTGGAGAAGTCATTGATTTACGAGAAGCAAAAACGGAAGTTAAAGCAGAGTTTACCATTCATAGAGAAGCAGCATTTAAGAACTTTGTCTGCTTCTACCAGATGGCTGATGCAAAAGGTGGTATCGATATCAATGGTGATGGTAAGGCAGACCTGATGCCTGGTGATGAAGGTTATATCAAAGCAGCAATGAATGCTCGTGTGTCTGGAATTAACCTATCAGTAGAAAATCAAAGTTCTGCAACTTTCTCAGGCGTTTTCCAAAAAGGTTCTGTCTTTGCGCCAATGATTATTGCTGATGGTACAGCAGAAATGCTTTTAGATAGTGACATTAAGAACGATCCTGCTGTGTACTTACCTTTCTTAGGCGCTAACCCAAATAAAACAGACCATATTCGCTTGTTGGGCAGCAACTGCTTTGGTTTTGAAGATTTACCAGGTGGTGGTGACAATGACTTTAATGATATCGTTGTTAAGGTGAATTTGAAAACCGCTTAATTCTTGAAAACTCCAACAATATGTAGAGACGCAGCATACTCCGTCTCTACAGGATAAAATGCAAGATTGCTTGTCATGTGAAAACTAAGTTTTCTCAAAGAAATTCCTCTCTAACTCTCAATTACAATAAGGGAGAGATTAGAGAGGATTTTGTGTACTTTAAAAGCACAAACTGATATACATTAGGCAATATCAAGTCTAACTGTATTCAAATTGACAACAAATCAGTATCTCTACCGATCTTTTTAAGAATTATTAACAAGATAGAATGTTAAATTTTTAAAAAACATTAACAAAATTCATTTTTTTATCAAAACGCCGTAATACCCCATCCGTCTACACGAAGTAGGGTGGGGAGTGTCAATTAACGGTAACAGATGCAGAGAAGCCAGTGCTACAAGAGAGCCAACCAGACCACGAGTCCCTTCCAATCCATCAGGGTGATTCAGAGGGGTAAATTCAAGTTGTGCGTACACGTTAGCCTTTGAGAGAGGGTCAGGGTGAGGGCTATCTTCATTCACCTATGTGAAAAATTCAGTGCTTTTACTTATTTAAGTGTAAACGACTCTAGAGCTAAACTTAAGTTCCAATCGATTCTGGCTGAGTAAATTATAAGTGAACTTACAGAACGATTCAATTTTATATTATTTTACCTTTAATTATTAAGAAAATTTAAAAATCACACTATTTTTTTATTTCCTAAATAGGATGAAGTGTCGTTTTCCTACTTTCCTAACAACACCTATATGATAAGTTTTTTACGAAAAGCCTGCTTTTCTTGCTTAATTCTGCATACAAACTTCACAAATTCTGAAGGCTTCCTGGTTAAAAATGTTATTACTAATACACAGTTAAAATAAATTTCTTTTGTTAAATAAGTATTAAGTGTCTCAGTGTTGTGTTTCAGATCCCGTAATTGACTACAATGTTTATGGAAGAAGAATTCATTAAAATGTGTTAATTTATACAGTACGTGTTTTCTCTACTCCTTTCACAGTCTTTTCGTTCTATTCAATTGAAAGGCGTTTGTCAATGGGGGATGGCGACAGAACGAAAAAAAAGTCACAGTCAACAAAAAGAAAATCAAATACGTAACCTTAACTGACAATCTCTATCAGTATGACTTATATAAAGAACACTGCATTTCTAGAATTTCTTACAAAGATAGAAGGGTTTGACCAATTACCACAAGAGGTCATAACCGCGATCGCACAAAAAGTCCAAGCTTTACGCTATCGTATAGGTCAGAAAATAGTCGGGAAAGAGAAAATACCGGATCGCATCGCCATTCTTTATGAAGGGAAAGCAAGGCTGTTGGCGTATGACCCCCGCACGCAAATGCCAAACACCCTGAAATTGCTAGAACCGGGAATAATTCTAGGAGAAATCAGTTTGTTCCGCAATATTGCCTGCGAAACAGCGATCGCATCCAATGAAGTTATTTGCTTAACAATAGAAGTAGCAGAGTATTTAAAGTTACTTGCAAATTACCCAGGTTTTGCCCAGAGGCGTCAGGAAAAATCTCATCTTATCGAGATATTTGATGTTATAGGTGCTCAACCAGAAGTCCAAGCCCATGGTGGGTTAAGTCTCAAAGAACTAGCACTCAACGCTTACAGTCGTGCAAAAGTGCATTATCTTCCACCAGGAAGAAATTCATTGAATCAGTTAGAAAGCGAAAAAATTTGGTTTGTCAGTGGCGGTGGGCTTGTTCAAGATTTTCTTCCAACAAATCGATTGGAACCCAGTGATAGGTTAGACAGACTCGAGGTGCAGGGAAACAACCCCGTGCGGTTGATTGGTTTGGAAGCGGAAGATTTGTTTTTCTTAGATGAAGAACCAACACCACAAGCGGAACCAATCTCCAGCCTAAATGTCGATACTGAGCTAGATATTCCCTACGCAGCTAACGAAGATTTACCACCATCACAACCCCCAACTCCACAGACTGCAGCCAAAGGTAATAAAAAATACCAGTTTTATGGTGGGAAGGGACAATTAAATTCTACTATTGCCTGTTTCCAAATGGTCTCGAAACATTTGGAAATGCCATTTCGTAAAGAAGTGGTTCGCCGGGTTCTTTCCGACCAAATGAAACGTGGGGGGACAATTTCATTTCAGCTGTGTGCTTATCTCTCAGAACTGATTGGATTGAGGGCGCAACTTGTCGATGTCCCCACAGCTTCCGTAACGCGCCTTCCAACACCAACAATGATTCGTTATGACGATAGCTATGCGATTTTGTATGAAATTAGCGATCGCACAGCAGTTCTGGGTGTCCCCTCCAAAGGAATTGTACGCCTTACACCAGCCGAACTGATCGAGCGATTGGAAACAGAGGAAAGCAGTTACCCGCCACAAGTGAGAGTATTATTACTCTCGCGTACCACAGCAACACCCCAACAACGGTTTGGCATTAGTTGGTTTACCCCCTACCTGTCACGCTACCGCCGAGTCCTGATAGAAGTGTTCCTAGCGTCCTTTTTCGTACAACTAGCAGCGCTAGCAAACCCATTGGTTATTCAGTTAATCATCGATAAAGTCATCGCTCAAAATAGCATGAGTACCTTACACGTTTTAGGTGCTTTGCTGTTAGTTGTCGGTTTGTTTGAAGCCGTACTTGGGACACTGCGGACTTACCTGTTTGTTGATACAACCAACCGCATTGACATGGGTTTGGGCTCAGAAATTATCGACCACATGCTGCGTTTGCCCTTACGGTATTTTGAACGCCGACCTGTTGGGGAACTTTCCACCCGGATTAACGAGTTAGAGAATATTCGACAATTCCTAACAGGAACAGCATTAACAGTAGGGTTAGATGCTTTGTTCTCAGTAGTTTATGTCATCGTAATGTTGTTCTACAGCTGGCAACTTACATTAGTTGGCTTGGGAACAATCCCGGTGTTTGTCATCATTACACTCATAGCATCACCCACAGTCAGCAAACAACTCCGTACCAAAGCAGAACGAAATTCCGATACGCAATCTTATTTAGTGGAGGTTATGTCAGGAATTCAAACGGTGAAAGCGCAAAACATTGAGTTACGCGCTCGTTTTTCCTGGCAAGAACGCTATGCGCGATACGTAGCAGCCGGATTTAAAACCGTGGTGACCTCTACCCTGGCAAGTTCTACAAGTAATTTCCTCAACAAACTTAGCAGCTTACTCGTGTTGTGGGTGGGCTCTTATTTAGTTTTGCAAGGAGAATTAACCCTAGGGGAATTGATTGCCTTCCGAATTATCTCAGGTTACGTAACCAGCCCTATATTGCGTTTGGCACAACTGTGGCAAAACTTCCAAGAAACAGCCTTGTCACTGGAACGCTTGAGCGATATTGTAGATACACCACAAGAAGCAGAAGAAGACCGCGACAACATTCCTTTACCACAGATAGTAGGGTCTGTCAAATATGACAATGTGTCCTTCCGGTTTGCCAGCAACGGTCCATTGCAACTTAGCAACGTCAATCTCGATATACCAGCCGGGAAATTTGTTGGCATTGTAGGACAGAGCGGTTCGGGAAAAAGTACGATGATGAAGTTACTTCTGCGACTCTACGAACCCGAAGCAGGCAGAATCTTAGTTGATGGCTACGATATTTCTAAAGTGGAGTTGTACTCCCTGCGGAGACAAGTCGGTGTTGTGCCGCAAGAAACACTGTTATTTGATGGTACGGTGCAAGAAAATATTGCCCTAACCAATCCTGAAGCCACAACCGAAGAAATCATTGAAGCAGCAAGAGTCGCCGCCGCCCACGACTTTATTATGAACTTACCGAACGGCTACAACACGCGAGTGGGAGAGAGAGGCGCAGGACTATCCGGGGGACAGAGACAGAGGATTGCTATTGCACGTTCTGTTTTACAAAGACCAAAATTACTCGTTCTTGACGAAGCAACAAGTGCGCTAGATTACCCCACAGAACGTCAAGTCTGTCTCAATCTGGCAGAAGAATTTGAAGGAAGTACCGTGTTCTTTATTACACACCGTTTGAACACAGTCAGGAATGCAGACATTATTATTGTAATGGATAGCGCCAAAGTCATCGAAATGGGTACCCATGAAGAGTTAATGGCTGCACGGGGTCATTATTTCTACCTTTACAATCAGCAAGACGTAAAACTCTAATTGGTTAGTAGTGAGTAGTTAGTAGTGATTTGTTCTACTAACCACTAACCACTAACCACTAACCACTAACAAATTTAAAATCACTATGACTCAACTCAATGAAAATCATTTAAATGGCAATAGCCGTAACGGTCACTCAAAGAATGGAACTAACTCTCGAAATCGGGTAAAGACAGCTGACCGCCAAGGCTCGAAAGCATTTGAGACAGATGCTAAAAGATACATTACTGAAGAATTTGACCAATCAGTTGTCTTGCGCCAATCACCATTTTGGTCGCGTACCATTATGGTAACGTTGATGACATTAGCTGCCTTTGGAATTGGTTGGGCTTGCGTTGCTAAAATTGAGCAAGTTGTACCTGCAACAGGTCAATTAAAACCAGAAGGAACTGTCAAAGAAATTCAAGCCCCCGTTAGTGGTGTTGTCAAGGCAGTTTATGTGAAAAACGGACAAAAAGTTAATCCTGGGGATTTGCTACTACAGTTTGATGCTTTGACTTCCAATGGTGAGTTAAATTCATTAAAGAAAATTCGAGCGGCGTTAACTCAAGAAAACCAGATTTACCGCCGCTTAATAGAAATGGGTTCTGGTGTGGCAGCAGAAATGGAATTTTTGCGAGGGAATTTGCCTAAAGAAACAGCGTTTCTATTGAAAAATCGGGCAAATTTAATAGCAGAAAACGAACTGTTACGACAAGAGTTTAAAAATACGGGTGGCGTTGCGGGGATGACAACGGAAGAACAGCAACGTTTAAATATTGCTAAAAGGGAATTAGAATCTCGTGCATCTGCGGCGTTATTGAAGGTTGAGCAAAGCCGGAGAAAATTGGCTCAAAATCAAGTTCAATTGGCAGATGCTAAAGGGAATTTGGCTATCGAACAGCAAATTTACAGTAGGATCAAGATTTTGGCAGAAGAAGGTGCGATCGCACAGCTACAATATCTCCAACAAGAAAGAAAAGTCCAAAACTCACAAGCAGAAATAGCACAACTTGTTCAAGAACAGCAACGACTGCAATATGAAATTGCTCAGGGGCAACAAGAGACAAGAAATACAGTTGCTGTTTCTAGCAAAACAGTTTTAGAAAAGATAGCAGAAAACAAAAAGCGGATTGCAGAAATTGATAGTCAATTATCAAGAGTGTTGCTCGACAATGAGAAGCAATTGGCTGAAATTAATAGTAAAATTCTCCAAGCGCAAACCAATATAAAATATCAAGAATTACGTGCGCCCGTATCGGGAGTTGTTTTTGACTTACAAGCAAAAAATCCAGGTTTTGTAGCTAATACAACTCAAAAGTTACTGACAATTGTACCAAATGATAGCTTTGTAGCAGAGGCATTTATTACTAACAAAGATATTGGTTTTGTCAAAGAAGGGATGAAAGTTGATGTTAGGCTTGATTCCTTCCCATACAACGAGTTTGGCGATATTAAGGGAGAATTGGTTTGGGTTGGTTCAGATGCATTACCTCCCGATGAAACACATCAATACTATCGTTTTCCCATTAAAATTCGTTTGGCAAAACAAAATTTAGATGTTAAAGGTAGGACTATTTCCTTGCAATCGGGTATGTCTGTGACTGCTAATGTCAAAGTACGTGAAGAACGCACAGTTATGAGTTTGTTAACTGATATGTTCACTAATGAGGTGGAAAGTTTAAAACAGGTTCGTTAAGGATACTTCCCACAAACAAAGTACTAACGAAACCCAACATTTACAGGTATTTGTTGGGTTTGTCCAACGTACAAAAATTCGAGAGCCTTTGCAGTATTGAGGGGAGCATCCCGAAGAGCGCCAATTGCCCTCAGAATAGAATTCTGGGGCTACGTAAACAAAGTCCACCTGCGTGGACTTAGCCTGTATAGTCGAGGCAGTGCGTTGCCCAGAGCAGCGCCGTGCCCAGAGAAGTTGCGGTGAGTCCAGCCCTGAAAGCAGGTTTACGGCACGAGGGGACTGGCGAACCCGTAAGGGCTTGGGGGAAACCCCCAAGCCGCAAACTGCTCTGGGTTACCCCCGTTGTAGCACCTGCGGTGCGATTTCAATCGCAAACGTGTTTTTTCCAAATTGGGATACTCCCGTATTAAGTTGCAACACCCTCCTATAGGGGCGACTCTCTAGTGTAGTAGCTACCAGAAATAAGTCGATAGCAAGTCGGATTCTCAAAATCTTAATTATTTGTTAAAAAAATTTTAAGAAGTTGAATCTATGAGAATTCTTCGAGAAGCTTAAAGCCTTATTTATTCAAGAACAATCTCTATCATATCAGAGACCATTACTGTATACTTAAATTATGAGCATGAACACTGCATAAATGCTGAGGAAAAAATTAAACACGAGCACATAGCTGTGTTTCAAGCAGATTTAGAGTATTTGGTTGACAAAGACGGAAAGCTTCATATCCTTATCGTCAACGAAGTTCTAAAACAGCTATTTGAAGGCATAGAGATCGAGGTACGAGCGCATGAGAAGCACAACGACTGAAAAAATACGGTGGACAATTGCCGATCTAGAGCTATTTCCAGATGACGGAAAACGTTATGAAATTATTGATGGAGAATTATTTGTGACTAGAGCGCCTCACTGGAAACATCAAGAGGTATGTGTAAAAATAGGTACACAATTAGAAATTTGGTCAACTCAGACAGGATTGGGAAAAGTTGCCTTTGCACCAGGTATCATTTTTACCGATGCTGACAACGTAATTCCTGATGTGGTTTGGGTAAGTCATGAACGATTGACAGAATTATTAGATGAAGCAGGATATTTGACAGGTGCGCCAGAATTGGTCATTGAGGTATTATCTCCTGGAGAAAAACAGGAAAAGCGAGACCGTGAGTTAAAGTTAAAACTGTACTCAGTTCAAGGAGTGCATGAATATTGGATATTTGACCGCGAAAGGCAAAAGGTGGAGATTTACTGTAGAGAAAATGCTATTTTGAAACTTGCTGCAACCATGTATAAAGACGATAATTTAACCAGTCCTCTTTTGCCAGGATTTAGTTGTACTGTTGAACGTTTGTTCGGATAATAACAATAAAAAAACGCATAGCAGCGAACGGATGCATCGCAACTGCAAACCAGCGATCGCTATTTGCGCCCAGTGAGTTATGTCACCAAACAAAATTGAAAAACTGACTCCGGAGCAAGAAGCTTTGATTCCTGTTTATCGGGAAAAGTGGAGAAGTATTTTACTTTCAACTGAAAGGATCGATCGAGAAAAAGCAGCAGCAGCAGTACAAGAAGCTTATGCTTTAATCGGTCTATCGGCACCTGAGATTATTTTTTATAATAGTCCTAACGAAGCTTGGAAAAAACCTTGGAATTGGTATGCCATATCTGAGAAATTCTATTTGGAAGATTCAGATGCTCTATTGAGAGAGGTTACAAACCAGCTTGAAGATGAAGTAGAAAGTAAACTATACACTGAGATTGCTCAACAGTTACAAAATCTATGGAGGGAAATGGATTTCAAGCTGTGTTGGGATATAGATATAAGAGACGACTTTTGTGTGCAATTTAACTGGACTACACCTGTAGATTTAGCTAATAACTTAAGTGTTATTGACTTTTGTTATTCTGTCTTAAATATTTCTCCTTCACAAAATCAATGGTCAGTATGTCAGAGGTTAGCTCAAAATTGTGGCTGGATTTTTCATAGTGAAGGACTGTGTGGAATTTGCGATCGCCCTACCAAACTCTCCTTCGACCAACAACAACGGCTTCATGCTGAAGGCGAACCAGCCATTCAATTTAGTGATGGATATAGTCTTTATTCCTATCATGGCGTAACATTACCAGAGAAATATGGCAAAATACATCCAAACGAATGGCAAGCTCAATGGCTTTTAGAAGAAAAGAACGCTGAATTACGACGAGCTTTAATTCAAGGTATCGGCTACTCTCGCCTGCTCTTAGAATTGCAAGCGACAGAGTTAGATGTCTATCAACAATACACTTTACTACAGATAAATCATCCTGTAGATATCGAGCCAATCTGTTTACTAAAGATGACTTGTCCGAGTACAAGCTTTATTCACGTATTACGCGTACCACCTAATCTAATATCAGCACGGGAAGCCATTCGCTGGGTAAATTGGGGAATCGATCCAGAAGATATAAGAGTGCAGACTTGAATTTGCTATTGTAAAAAAGTGCTATGCGCTTGCACAGCACAAATACTGACCGGATGGAAGCAGTCTTCCGGTAACCTAAAAACTTTCAAAAAGTAATATGATTGACTGCTGCTTGTAAGTGCTATGGAAAATGCACTTTGTATAAGTCAAACAACTCCCCTTCCAACTGTTTATCGACCTTAGCACCGACAGATGAGATCGCACCTTTCCAAGCTTCCATTGATTCTAGAAAAACCTCTGCACCTAAATATGTTTCTAGAACAGCCCAATCCAAAGCTAACGGTTTTTCCGGATTGAGAACATCAAAAACAAAATATCCTCCCCCTTTCAAGACTCTCTTAACTTCCTCCATTACGCCCAACCAGTAATCAAGGGGATAGTAGCAACTCCAACCTGTTGCGATCGCAAGGTCAAATTGAGCGTTATCGTATTGCAATTGACGAGCACTTCCTAAAGCAACACCTTTAAATAGCTTGGAATTGAGTTGAGGACCGCGACTATTCAAAACATCTCGTGCTACCGTGCTGATTTCTTGACCGGAAAAAAGAGCTTCCCACTCCCGCCAAGGATAAATTAAAAAGCTAACACCACAACCAATATCCAAACAGCGCTGATTCTTGCGAGGAAGCTGTATTTCCCAAAAAGGAGAAGCAATTTTTGCATTCAAAATTCCCGTTACCCATTCTTGATAAATCGGCATAGATTTGACTTCTTCTGGGAGTTCTGAAGCTTCATTTTGATATTGTCGATTGAAGCGAGTGGCAACAATTGTTTCGATTTCAGTATAGTCTTGATGTTTTGTTAGGGAAAGCTCAGTAAATTTAGACGGTTTCTTTTCCATAGGTTCTACATGACACGCAGTGATGCTCAGTTTTAACCTAAAAGGCTCACAAAGCGATCGCTTTATAGCCATCATAACCTTCACGCTTTATGCCTGTAAGCGTCAGCAAATTATGCTGGAAGTCAATTTTATACCTTAGCACAACAAGTACAAAAAACTTGACAAATATCTATCTTGTGATTTCCGGTATCACAAGATAGAATTTTTTCGCGACTAGTATAACGCTTGTGAATGAGGCTTTTGTCTCAATACTAGTGGTATGGTTATTTCCGCCGCACTCCACTAGTCATTTTCCTCTGCGTTTAATACTGTTTTATCCAAATTAGCCTTCTCCAGATTAGCGCCACTGAGGTTAGCGTCATGAAGGTCTGCTTCACTTAAAGAAGCATGAGTCAGATTTGCTACAACAAGCTCTGCACCAGATAAATCTGCCTCATCGAGCTCCGCACCACTTAAGTTAGCTTCCTTCAGAGTTGCTTCATTTAAAGAAGCTTGGTGTAACTCTGCTACGACTAAGTCCGCTTGGTTGAGATTTGCGTCATTCAAGATCGCCCCATCTAAAACGGCTCCATCCAAAATTGCTTCACTCAAATTTGCTCCACTTAAATCTGCATCTGCCAAAGAAGATCGACTTAAGTCCGCGTGACTGAGGCTTGCTTGAGTGAGTATTGCCCTGTCTAAGATTGCTCCCTCCAGCATTGCTCCATCTAGAACGGCAGCACTCAAATCTGCTTCAATCAGGTTAGCTTCACACAAGATAGCGCCATTCAAATAAATACCTTGCATTTTGGCATGATTTAAGTCAGTTTGGCTCAAATCGGCTCGACTTAAGTCTGTCTCGCTTAAGTCAACCCCACTCAAATTAGCTTTTCGCAATTGAATGCCTTGTAAACTTTTTCCACTCAAATCTACTCCACTTAAGTCAACTCCATGAAAATTGCGTTCTCCAGAAGCATAACGTTCGAGAACTTCATCAGCATTTATGGGCATACTTTTTGTTAACCTCTATATGAAGCTTGTATAGTGATTACTATCTATCTTGCTTGTTAAAACTAATAACCGTGTGAGCTAGAAGGCGTATCTGTGAGAGAGAAAATTTTCCTTTGCTTTCTCTACCGTTAGAATGATACTAGTCATGCATTGCATTAATTTTGTAGAGTAGGTCTGAGTGGTTGACTCATCAGAATTAATGCGATAAACCACTAGTCTCCCAAAGCCAAGCATCAAAAATGCCTAGACCTCAACGTATTGAACCCAGCCCCGGACAAGAATCAGTATGGGATTATCCACGTCCACCTCGCCTTGAGGACACAGACAAACACATTCAGATTGTTTTTAATGATCTCACTATAGTAGATACTCGCGGTGCCAAACGCGTTTTAGAAACAAGTCACCCTCCTGTGTATTACATCCCACCTACAGACATTAAGATGGAATATTTATTGCCGTTATCTCAATCCAGCTTTTGTGAGTGGAAGGGAAATGCAGGTTATTATACAGTTCGTGTTGGTGATAAAGAAGCTCAGAGTGCTGCATGGTTCTATCCCAACCCTACACCTAGTTTTGCATCAATCAAAGACTATGTAGCTTTTTACGCGCATCTTATGGATGCTTGTTACGTTAATGGAGAGAAAGTACAGCCTCAACCAGGGAATTTTTACGGCGGTTGGATTACAAGTGATATTGTTGGACCTTTTAAAGGTAGCCCTGGTTCTTGGGGATGGTAGTTATTTTCTTAAGAAGGCAAAAGCCAGAAAGCCTTTCGCCTAACTTAAACTATTGCCATAAATATTTTTAAAATCATTAATAATACTTGCAATTTCCAGAATCATTTGCTCGGTAGCATTAATAGCTAGTGTTTGCTCGTTTGTAGCTTGAGTAATTTCCTCTACAAGCAAGTTCATTTGAGTATCGATATTTGTAATCCCATCGAATTTTTCTTGAATGACCTCTACCCATTGAGTTCCTGCTGTGACTTGCTCTGCTCCCATCCCAATAGCTTCAAATGCCTCTTGGATCTCTACCTGAATTTTTGCCACAAAGCATTCCGTTTCTTCTATATTCCCTTTCAACTGTCGCATCGAACCTAAAACTTTATCTGCTAGTGCAATACTCTCTTGGTCGCTACTGTTTCGAGTTGCTTTAAGTGCAACATTCATAGCTTGAAGATTCAGTTCGGAAATGGTATTGCTGACATACAGCACGGTTGAGGATAGGTTTTGCGATAACTCATCTATAAGTTCAATTTTTTCAGCAGCTTTTACAATGGCTTGTTGGATCGTAATAACACTACTGGTCATGCGATCGATAGTTTCTTGACCCGTTTGTACAACACGTTCAACTTCCTGTCTTTCGAGTTTCAGTTGTTGAATAGTTGCATCAACTGCGGGAACTAAATTAGCCACAACCTGAATGCGATCGCAAGCAGCTTGGACACACTTCAATTGTTTTGAGGCTTCTTCTGCTATACTCTGAATCGCTGTTTGTCGCTCTCTTAGCAGTTCTGATACCTGATGCTGAAGCACTTCATTTTGGTGATACTGCTGAACAGAGCTTGCTTCAACTGCTTGGTATGCTTGCTCTATCTGATTCACCAATCGAGCATGATCGAGAGCAAACCCTACTTGTGCAGCGACTTGAGCAAATAAATCAATTTCTACCTGTCGCCAATTACGGGGTGCAGAGCATTGATGGGCAATCAATAAACCAAATAACTTATCGTCTTTGAGAATAGGAGCTACTAAATTTGCCTTCACCGCAAATGGTTCTAGTTGACCGATATGACAGGGACTCAAACCCGCTTCATAAACATTGTTGGTTGCTTGAACCCGTCCTGCTTGATATTGGTCTACGTATCCCTCTGCAAAACAAGGGTCTTTAATATTCGCTCGCAATGCCTTTGGAAACCCAGGAAGCACTGATTCAGCAAGGACAGTTCCGTACCAGTTTTCATCAAAACCAAACACGAGCACTCGATCGCTTCTCAGTTCCTTGCGAGTTTCTTCTACGGTAGTTTTGAGAATATCTTCCTCATGCAAGGATGCACGAATGCGTCGGGTAATGTCGATAAAGACTTGACGCCGATCCGCTTTTTCATCCACTTGCTCTAACAACCTAGCATGGTCAAGCGCAAATCCAATCTGGGACGCTAGCTGAGTAAATAAATCAATCTCAGGCTGCTGCCACGAACGAGGACCGGAACACTGATGGGCGATAAATAAACCGTATAATTGGTTGTTTGTAATAATTGGAGCAATAAGATTTGCCTTCACCGCAAATCGTTCTAGTAGACCAATATGGCAATCATTTAGACCTGCTTGGTAAATATTGTCAATTGCACGAACGCGACCCTGAAGATATTTTTCTACGTAACCTGCAGCAAAACAGGGTTCGTGTATTGTTGACCATAAAGCTTTTGGCAAACCAGATCCGACTGATTCTGCCACAAAAGTTCCATCCCAATTTGTATCAAAGCGAAAGACGCTGACACGGTCAGTTTTAAAAACTTCGCGAACTTCCTCAACCGCAGTTCTCAAAACATCTTCTTCAGAACGCGCTCCCCAAATGCGGTGACTGACACTAAGTAACAGTTGTGAGAGTTCGGTTGCCACTTCCTGTTTCCACAGTAATTCTGGAAGTTGGTCTTCTATTAATTTTAAATTGGCTTCTAATGCCACCAGTTCGTCTTTTCCACCTACGCGATCGCGAATACTCATCCCTTCTCGATACAGCCGATTCACCACAGCCGTAGAGGTTACCGCAGCATTGAGAACCTGACGCACGGCACGATTCATGAAGAAGGTTGCGATCGCACCTGCCGATAATGCTGTTACGAGAGTACTCATCAGCAAGATTTGTCTTTGGCGCTCCAGTTCGGATTTTGCATTTTGAGATTGTCCTGCTTGGGAGCTTTGCTGGTGAGCCACCTGAGCGCCCAAATAACTAGCTGTACCGACTGCCAGTACTGGAAATACACTAACAGTAAGTGCCAAAGCCATCGCTTTCTGCTTCAAACTCCATTGTTGCCTTTTGTTTCCTGAAGGAAACTCTGGTGGCTTACCATTCTGAGTAGAGTTGCCACGAGAATTTTTGGCAATAGTTTCACTGGTATGAGGTTGAGAGGATGGGGTTTGAGTCATGAATGATGTTCCATTATCTCATAGGCTAGGTAGATAGTAGATGCTGACGATGGAGAGTTTTGAGAATTAAAGAATTATATACTGAGATAAAATAATTGATGCTCCGTTAAGATCTACACCGTATTTACCGAGACATCAGGATAAAAATATTTGGTCAATAATTTCCAGAAGACAATCAGTATCATTATTGATTTATATAAAAATTGGTCGGAAATTTTAAATAAAACCAGGAAGAATATCTTCTTCAGATAAACCTGTAGGAGATTGTCAAACTTCAGGTGTTCTATCAAGATGATAAAAGACTGCTTGTTTATCTTTGGGATTAATTAACCAACCCAGTTGTAAGCCATTCGCCAAGTATTCTTGCATCTTAGCTTTAGTATCTTCTACATCATCAGTTTCAGAAACCAGTCATACTGCAACAGACAAGAAAAATATCATGAAGGAGATAGTTGCGGAAAAGTCTTTTGGCTCTTTAAAAACTAAAACTAAAAACGATGTAAGTGAAACTCAAAGCAAAGAATTTTCACGGGAAACAAAATCAGCAGCTTATATCAGAGATGTCTTACCTGGTTTTCCACGATGTAAAATCTGTGATGCCTACCTTCCCAGCCGCTTTATCTCTATAGACCATAAAAAAAGAAAAGCAGATGGTGGCTTAGGTACTTTAGACAATGCACAATTGAGTCATCCATATTGTAATACGACATTCAAAAATTGAGCGGCTACCGCTAATCTAGTAGTGTGCTAGCAACTGTTAGCACACGATAACTACATTGAATCCAATCGCTGACGCAATTTGCTACTAAGAGCGTCGATTATAGTAACGACAACGCATAATATTAATATCATGGTGGTTGCCTTGGTATACTCAAAACCGTCAATATAACTCTTTAATTCAAAACCAAAACCACCTGCACCAACTGCACCCAGAACTGATGCTGCTCGGATATTATACTCAAACATCCATAAGGTATAACCTAACATTAAAGGCAGCACTTGAGGTAACAAACCATATTGAGCAACTTGTAACCGAGACGCACCTGCAACTTGTAAAGATTCTATAGAACGGGGATCGACAGCTTCAATTGCTTGTTGATAAAATTTTGCCAAATAACCAATAGTATAAATTCCCAAAGCTAGAGTTCCTGCAAGTGGACCTAGCCCGGTTGCAGCTACAAATAACAAACCAAGAATAATTGAAGGAACAGAACGAACAGCATTTTGTAGAAAATTAGCCAACCATCGCAGCCATACAGGAGCTACATTACGAGCACTCGCAACAGCAATGGGTAAAGAAAGTAATGCTCCAATCGTAGTTCCCAAAACAGACATCTGTACAGTTTCTACCAGTGCTTTAGCTGTTTTATATAAAATATCCCAACTGGTATTTGGGGGAAATAACCGCGAAACAAAATCAATGATGTGGAACCAGCTATCTTTTAGGAGTTGGAAATCAACTTTCAGACCTTGCAACGCCCAACCATAAACGATAATAACAATACACGCCATGAGTAAGTGACTTACCCAAGAAAAGCGTTTCCAAAAACGAGAAAGATTTTTCATATTCATTAACGATTCAGTGCTGGAGAGTGGAGGTTAGAATTAAACACTCATTCCCCAGCAATCGGTTCCTAGTTTCCGATATTTCCTCGAGCAAATGTAGCCTGCAAACTGTTATCGCAACTCCCGTCATAAATAACACGTCCAGCATCCAAAATAATAGCTCGTTGTGCGTATTCTGCAGCAACTCCCAAATCGTGTAAAACGGTGACAATTGTCATACCTTGCTTGGAATGGAGTTGAGCTAGAGTTTCCATAACTTGTTTGGAAGCCATAATATCCAAGCCCGTAATTGGTTCATCTGCTAAAAGAATCTCTGGCGATTGAATTAAAGCTCTGGCAATTGCGACTCGTTGCTGCTGTCCACCACTTAAATGACCAGTTTTTTGATAAGCCTGTTCCTTCAACCCTAACTGTTCTAGCAGTTCTAATGCTTGACGGCGATCGCTTTTAGGAAACCCAAACAGAGTTTGCCAAGTTGTCCTCACGCCAAGACGTCCGCACAGTACATTTTCAATTGCTGATAACTGGCGAATTAATCCCCCACCTTGAAACAACATCGCCACGTTCCGTCGAATAGTCGGCAACGTGCGAGAATTTAATGGCACACCATTGACGTGAATTGTTCCCCGTGAAATTGGAACTAACCCAACTAGCGATCGCAACAAAGTCGATTTCCCTGCACCATTCAGCCCCAACAACACAACAAATTCACCGCGATTAATTTCAAAATTAACCCGATTTAAAATGGGACGTTCCAAAGTTGTGGAATAGACTGTTTCTACGTTTTGACAGTGAATTATTGATTTAGTCATATGCTAATTGCTAAGTGCTAATGGCTAATGGCTAATTGTTAATTACTTTTAGCCCTCCCTTGTATCTCCTTACGGAGAAGCTTTGCATCGCGAAGCTATGCCCGCAACGGCTTACACCAGTTGCCAGGGCGTGGGAAACCCGCCCGCAGCACGCTTACTCACCATTAGCCATTAGCCATTAGCCATTAGCTACTATGGTTCAACTCCTGCATTCTTGAGGGCTTCACGAATTGGTTTTAAGTGAGCTTCGTGATTGACTTTGACTAATTCTGTGGAGTTGTAGAGGTTGCGTAGTATCTGGTTGTTCTGTGGCTCGTTCAGTTTGAGCATAGCAGTGATGATTTTTTCTCTTATAGGTGCGGGAACATCATCATCAATAGCTACGCCGTGTGCTGGAACTCCAGAAATTTTGTACAGAACTCGAAGTTGATTTTTTTCAGCCTCTGTAATATACGGAGCATTCAGAGCATACTCTGATACTGCGGCTACATCAGCTTGACCGCGTAAAACGGCTTGCAGGGCTTTGCTGTAATTACCACCGTAGCTAACCTGACTGAAGAAAGTGTCGAGGCGATCGCGATTCGGGACTAGTTTTTGCTTGACCATCTCACCCACAGGGAAAATAAAACCCGAACCGGAAGTGGGTGAGGTAAAAGCCATTTTCTTACCGCGCAGTTGTTCTAGGGTGGCTTTACCTGAAGTCAAAGTTTTCAAAGAGCTATCTTTGGGAACAACGAATACTGAGTTATAAGTGTATTTTCCAGAATAAGTCGGGCGTACCTCAGCTAGATACAAGCGAGCATTTGCTAATTGCTCGGCTTTTAAAGCAGGACGGCTGCTCAAGAAAGCGATATCTGCCTTGTTTCCTCTCAAAGCTTCTACTGCTGCAGTATCATCTCCAACAAGAGCCTCAACAGGCATTCCTACTTCTTTTGATAGAAATGCTGCCACAGCATTCGCTTTAGTTTGCAAGTCTGTGGAATCAGATCTACTGGGAAATATAACTGTTAAAGACTTTTGTGCTGTTTGAGCAAGTAGAGTTTCTTGCTTGCGCTCGGGCTTTGAGTTAGCAACTGCTTGCCAACTGCCAAAGCTACCTGCCACTAGACCAGTTGTAGCTAGGAATGCTGCACCAACTCCTAGCAAACCCTTTTTCCTCACACTCATTTGCTGCTCTCCATCAACAAATTTTTTATTAATTTTGAAATTCTATCTCAATAAGAGTTTTCTTAAGAAAATCTATTATTAAGATTCCAGCTTTTTGTGGAAAAAGTCAATCAATAATTCTGATACCCTTCCTTGAAGAATAAGTTATACAAGTAACTTGACTATTTACTCAAGTTATGCAAATTGAGAATAGTTTTTAATAAAGATTTCAGTGATTATCCCCGACTTCTTTAAAAAAGTCGGGGATCTGCCAACCCAGCCCTAAATTATCGCAATACACTCAATCTCTACCAAAACATCCTTGGGCAAACGCGACACTTCAACACAAGCACGGGCTGGAGCTGAGTCTTCAGAGAAATATTTAGCATAAACTGCATTCATTGCAGCAAAATTATTGAGATCGGACAGAAAAACAGTTGTTTTCACAACATTTTGGAAGCTAGCCCCTGCGGCTGTAAGGATAGCTTCAAGATTAGCCATAACCTGCTCGGTTTGCTTTGCTACATCATCTCTGTAGAAAACATCACCCAACTGGGGATCTATGGGAATTTGCCCCGCAACAAAAATCATTTGACCGGAGGCAATAATTGCTTGATTGTATGGTCCTACTGGTGCGGGTGCTTTATCAGTACGAATTACTTGACGAGTCATAGATAATTTGGGATTGAGGTTTTTTTAGGAATTTTTCCATCTGGCATTATCGCACCAGTTAGCACGGCACCACCTTTATTCTTTTAAGAGTATGCAGTAAAGCTCTTTATTGCCACCTGTTACACCAGCGAGATCGCCTGCCATCTTACCAGTTTCCATAAAATGACGATTAAGGAGGAATTCAAGCAAGAGCTTGTGGAAATTCAAAGACTTAGAAAGTCAGGAACTCGTGGTATTTCAGCACAAGAGGCTGCGAGCAGGCTTGGCTTGGGTTGATAATGAGTTATATCATTGAGTATGTTACATCATTGAGTATGAACCAGAAGCTCTCGCTGATTTGGAAAAGTTGACTCAAGCTGTCCGGGAGCGAGTTCTTAGCAAGATTCATTGGTTGGCAGAGAATTTCGAGCAAGTTAACCCGCAGCCTTTAACATCCGATCTATCGGGTTTCTTTAAGTTGGAGTTGGCGATTACCGAGTGATTTATGAATTTAATGGTGAAGAAAAAATAATTTTTATTGACCGAATTGGGCATCGTCGAGAGATTTACAAGTGATAACGACAGCAGATGTTTTCATCCAACTACTCAAAGCTTGTATCCGACTGTACGATGCGCGAGTGCTGTTGTGACCATTTTTCCCATAAAGGGCTTATATCTGAGGGTTGACCGTCATAATTAAGCATGGAGTCAGGAATGGTTACCCAGGGTTGGGCACTGCGAGTCCAAAGGTTACCTACAGGACGCAACCAACTCGTATCGTCCAATGTTCCGGCTTTAACGTTAATTGTTTGTTGGTTGTAACTCCTCTGGTGAAACAATCGCGTTCCACAATTGTCACAAAACAAGCATTTGACCTCACGCCCGCTATCGGCTCCACGAGTCCAAGCTTTCGGGTGTCCTTGCACAATAACAACAGCATCTCGCGGGACGGTCAGAGACATACCAAAAGCGCTAGATGATTGTTTTTGACATTCAGTGCAGTGGCACAAGTAGAGTGTTAAAGGTTCGGCACGAATTTCATAACGAATCTCCCCGCACTGACAACCCCCCGTATAAGTGACGCTCATAACTTTTCTTTCGGTTTTCCTTATAAAACCTACGAAGGTAGATTTTGCTTGTATGGACGAGATGGCGAACATCGCCCAGTCTCAATTTAGATCGATCTTACCCCAACCTCGGACGTATTCCATAATGCCGAAAGTGCCAATAGTCGTGCAAAATCTTATTGTGGTCAAAACATAAGTTTTCAGGTATTCGCCAAGACTCAAAAATGTCTATACCTTTGGCATCGTCCCCTGCTTGCGGTTCACCAGTCGCTGTTGCCAAAAACACAAGACTCAGAGTGTGCTTGCGGGGATCGCGGCTGGGATCGGAATACACGTGAAATTGTTCGATCAACTTTACCTGCAAACCAGTTTCTTCCAAAGCCTCGCGTTGCGCCGCAGTTTCAACAGATTCGCCGTAATCGACAAAACCACCAGGGATAGCCCAGCCAAAAGGTGGATTATGTCGCTCAATTAACACTATTGGTCGATGAGGACGGTCAACCAATTCAATGATGATATCAACTGTTGGAGCAGGATTTCGGTAATTCATGCCAGTAGTTAATCGTTAGGGGTTAGTGGTTAATGGTATCAACTAACAACTAACAACTAACAACTAACCACTCACACTGATACCTTCTGTTCCATGGTAAATTCGATGCGATCGCTTTCTTGTTAACAACAGGTTAAGTATGCCTTTTCCCAGATCAAGTGGTATTTTATTACACCCTACCTCCTTTCCCGGTCGATTTGGCATTGGGGATTTAGGCTTAGAAGCCTATCAATTCATCGATTTTCTTAGAGATAGCTGCCAGCAATTCTGGCAAGTATTACCTCTAGGACCGACCGGTTACGGGAATTCTCCTTATGCTTGTTACTCAGCATTAGCTGGTAACCCCTTCCTCATTAGCTTAGAAAAAATGGTAGAGCAAGGCTTAGTGTCTGAAGAAGACTTTGCTCATCTACCAGGATTTGAGGGCTCTAAGGTAGACTACGAAAAAGTCATACCAATTAAGCTCGAGCTATTAAGGAAAGCCTGTGAGAATTTTAAAAACAGAGCAACGCCCTTACAGCAAAAAGAATTTGCTGGTTTTTGCGATAGCAAAGCCTATTGGCTTGATGATTATGCCCTATTTATGGCACTCAAAGGGGCTAACGGCGGAGTCAGCTGGCATAAGTGGGAGCCTGAACTTGCCAAACGCGAACCAGAAGCATTAGATCGGGTTGGGCGAGAACTCACGGGAGAAATTTTCTTCCACAAATTCACCCAGTATGAATTTTTCCGCCAATGGTCTGAATTAAAAACCTATGCCAACATGAGCGGAATTCAAATCATTGGCGATATTCCCATTTATGTAGCTCACGATAGTGCTGATGTCTGGTCTCATCCCGAGATTTTTTGCCTGGATGAAGAGACAGGAGAAGCGGCGCTGATGGCGGGAGTTCCACCCGATTATTTCAGTGCAACCGGACAGTTATGGGGTAATCCAGTCTATAACTGGGAGGAATTGAAAAAACAAGACTATAAGTGGTGGGTTGGGCGCTTTCAAGCATTGCTTGACTATGTCGATGTGATTCGTATTGACCACTTCCGAGGTTTTGAGGCTTACTGGGCTGTGGCAAAAGGGCAAGAAACCGCTGTCAATGGAGAGTGGATCAAAGCCCCTGGAGAAGAGTTGTTTGAAACTATCAAACAGAAGTTGGGTAGACTCCCCATTATGGCAGAAGATTTGGGGTTAATTACACCAGAAGTGGAAGCGCTGCGAGACAAGTTTGAATTTCCAGGAATGAAGATTTTGCAGTTTGCCTTTAGTGCTGATGCG
Source organism: Tolypothrix bouteillei VB521301 (assembly GCF_000760695.4). Classification (GTDB taxonomy): domain Bacteria; phylum Cyanobacteriota; class Cyanobacteriia; order Cyanobacteriales; family Nostocaceae; genus Scytonema; species Scytonema bouteillei_A. Next base: position 7,194,543 of record NZ_JHEG04000001.1, read on the forward strand.
GGCAATCCATTTTTACCATTCAACTACTCGCGCAATTGCATTGTCTACACTGGGACTCACGACAATGACACAACTGTTAGCTGGTTCAACCAAGCATCAGAGTACGAAAAGCAATACGTGTTGGATTATTTAGGCTGTCTCAGCCCTGAAGGTATTCACTGGGACTTTATTCGATTAGCCATGAATTCTGTGGCAAATCAAGCCATTATTCCATTACAGGATGTTTTGGGATTGGGTGGTGAAGCGCGGATGAATTTCCCAAGTAAAGCTGAAGGAAATTGGGACTGGCGTTATACATCAGATAGTTTAACAAAAGAAGCCACTCAGCGCTTGCAAACTCTCACTCGTCTTTCCGGACGCAGCCCGCAAAGTAAATCTTGAGAGGGGACAAGGAGGACAAGGAGGACAAGGTAGAATTTTCTCCCCCTCTCCCTTGTCTCCCCCTCTCTTTTTCAAGAACGATTTGCAGCAGCGATGGTAACTTCCTTCGCTGTTCCTGGTTCTCCCAATTGCTTGGCTTCCTCTTTGTTCACGCTCACAAGTACGCCACCAGCATTTCCGGCTTTAACGGTGAGTTGTGCTTGGGCTTTCCAAATACGGTGAGTTCCCTCTGGTAGCTCACCCTCGTACTGAATTTTGCCATCGGCGACAACTTTAATCCAAGATTTCTCTTTCAAAGTTACACCAATTTGTACTTGCTCCCCATTATTAGAAGACTCGCTAAAAGCTTGAAGTTGTACGTTTTTATTTTGTGCGATCTGCGATCCGATCGCAGGTGCTTTTTGTACTCTTTGGTTATTTTGAACGCTACTTGCTTGCAAAGTCGCTGTATTTAAAAATTGCGACAAGCCACTGATGGAACCAAAAATGACAAATATATACAGTACGTAGAGATGAACGGGACGTAATTGATCTGATGATGTTTTCCATATGGGCTTGAAATTTACCCGATTTGTACCAATTGGGTAACTGCTGGAGAACTGCACTCCGTGAAAACCAAGAGCATCGGCATATTGCCGGATTAAACCTTGAGTATACACTGGTTCTGGCAGTTCTGATAGGTTAGCTTCTTCGATCGCTTGTAGTAATCTTCGGGAAATCTTTGTGAGCGCAACCATTTCCTCTAGGGATAAACCCTTTTCCAAACGCCGCGTCCAAAGCTGAGCACCCATTTCTGCCAAGACTTCAGCTCGTTGCTGGTCTAATGAAGGGGTTGATTCTCGATGATTTTTTTTGTTTAGCCACTGCATAATCCTGTTACACTCCTTACCCCACTGAATCATTAATAGGTATCTTCCTAAAACTTCGATCGATGGCTTCCGCTATCCAAACTTTTGACTTCTTCCACTGCTTTTCTCAAAAAGCGGATTTCAAAATCTTCTAGGTAACGATACTCACCCACGGCAAGTAAACCTTGTCCGGGTGCTTGCAATTGAATCGAACCTATGGCTGTGCGATGCAGTCCGATTACCGGGTGTCCTAACTGTCGGGCAACACGGCGTATCTGACGGTTTCTCCCCTCCTTTAACACAACTTCTAACCAGGTAGAGTATGCAAGACTTTCTATCTTTTTGACTTGTGCTGGCCGTGTTTTGCGTCCTTCTAACAGCACACCCTGACGCCACATTTTTAACACTTCTTGCGGTGGATGTCCCTCCACTAAAACACGGTATGTTTTAGGAACATTGTGCCGTGGATGAGTTAGCCCAAATGTTAAATCTCCATCGTTTGTAAGTATTAATGCTCCTGTTGTGTCAGCATCTAGACGACCAACTGGATGAATACCTTTACCGGAACTTAATTCTTTGGGTAGCAAATCTAGGACTGTCTTTCTTCTCTGGGGATCGTCGCAAGTCGAGACTACACCAAGTGGTTTGTGCAATAACAGATACACCAATGATGGACGTTCTATCACAGACACAAGCTCACCATCAACAGTGATAATATCCTTTTCTGGATCTGCTTTTTGACCCAAACGTGCCACTTCACCATTGATCCGCACTCGTGATTGCTCGATCATTTCTTCAGCTTCACGGCGGGAGGCTATACCCCATTGAGAAATTATTTTTTGTAACCGTACCTCCATGTAGAAATTACGTATGCTTCATCTTGTTCCTATAAATAAATAATATATTTGCATTTTGTGGTAACCTGCCATAGGTGTTAAAGTTAAGATTTATTTCATAACTTGTTTTTTTTGACAAAATACCCATAGGTAAAACGGTTAGATGCAACACAATAGTTCCCAAACTCAAAATCCAAAAATCCGCATAGTCACTAAAGTACTAACAACTGCACTCAAGCTTTGGTTGAAAGCACAAGTGAGCCAGGTCGAGCAACTTGAAGTAGAAATTAAAGCCAGCGATCGCCAACTCCTTTCCGGATGCATCCCTTTTGTATCTATTTTTGGCAGTCATGCTGTTTATCAAGGTCTCCATCTTACTAGAATTCACATGGTCGCAGAAAATATTCGCGTCAACATCGGCTCAGTCCTTAAGGGACAACCTCTGAAACTGTTAGAAACAGTACCAGTGGTAGGCGAACTGATCCAGACAGAGGAAGACTTGAATGCTTCTCTTTCGTCTACTTTATTATTGAGTGGTTTGAATGATGCTCTGGTTCAACTATTACCAGAACAGAAGCGAAAATCCAAGTCAGTTATTTGGCAAAAAATTAACCTAGATAACAGTAAGGTGGTGCTTTCTGCTACTTTAGCACAAGACAATCAACCTACTTACTTAGAGATCGGTATGGGTGTGGAATTACTCAGTTCCCATGAGTTGCGACTTCAACACATTCAAGTTCAAAGTAATACAGCAAGCTCACTTGAGGGGATCGAACGCGAACTAGATTTCGATCTAGGATCTGATGTTGACATCCAAGAATTAACCATACACTCAGGTAAGCTAGTGTGTCGCGGACGAATTAACGTCAATCCATAGAATTAGATATTTAAAATCAAAGAATATAGTTTATTAATTTTGATTATATCTTCTCGAGTAAGAGATTGGGGATAAATATGCAAGATCTCCGACATCTCGTGCGGATACTGTTGACAAATCGTGCTTTTCACTCCTCATGCGTTAGATAGGTCTTTAAAAAAGTCGGGGATCTCTTCCCAATCCCTAACCCCCAATTCCTCTATTAAGTAACGGCAACAGAAGTGTCACGAAATAATACACTAAAGGAGCCGTAAAAATATAACTATCGGTACGATCTAAAATACCTCCGTGACCGGGAATTAACTGCCCGGAATCTTTAACTCCAGCATCGCGTTTCAGCATAGATTCAGTGAGATCCCCTAAAAGACCGGCTATGCCAATTAACAGACCTATAGCTATACCTGTGAAAGGAAACTTCGTCCAATTCAGGTAGTGAGAGCCTAAAAGGGCTAAGACAACGCTAGCAAACACACCAAAAACTGCACCTTCAACAGTTTTTTTGGGGCTAATGTCAGACAAAGGTGTTTTGCCAAAAAATTTACCCACAACATAAGCACCAATGTCAGATGCCCAAATACACAAAAAAGTAAGTAATGTTGCTGTCAAGCCTTGCGGAAGTAAACTTAAATCACCCCTATGTACGATATCTAATAATTTAGATAAATAATCGCTCGTAGGTAGATAAGTAATGCCTGTATTGTCAATCGCTCGCAATCGTACCCAGTAACTTGGTAAATAACTAGTATAAAATAACCCCAAAATAGAAGCCGAAATATCCGCAATTGTCGCCATTTTGGGTTGAAATAGCAAGTAAAAGCAAATAAAAGTTCCGGCTACGGGCATGACCGCATCTGCTAAATTACCATCTATAGTACAGATGACCAACAAAACTTGACTGACAACGATAGTGGTTTTGGCAGCAGGAGCCATCCCTTTGGCGAGTACTAAATCAAAATATTCCCGTTGACCCAAAAAAATGATAATTGCAAACAAGCTAGTGAAGTACCATCCACCCAGAAGAGTGGCGCTCATTGCTAAGGCTATTGCAATAATTCCGCTAATAATACGAGACCAAGGCATAGATAAAAAATTATGAATTATGAATTATGAATGCTGAATGATGAATTCATAATTTATAATTCATAATTCATCATTCAGTTCTAATCTAGTTTCTCACCACTTAGGATAAAAATGGGGTTAACAGCAGTAAAAGTCTGTGAGGAACCTCTCGTCTCCAATCGAGTCACGGCTGATTGCACAACTTCGACATTTCTCGCTTGCAATTGAGAAAGGCTTTGAGAGATAGAATACAGGCTTTCGAGATTGGCGGCGGTGGCTACAACTCGACCTGATGGTAGCAAATACTCCCATGCTGTTTGCATGATTTCTTGGATGGGACGACCGCCCTCAATACATACGCGATCGGGAGCAACATTAATATCTTGCAAGCACTCCGGAGCATTGCCTTCAATAACTTTGACATTCTTAACTTCAAAGCGATCGCAGTTGTGTCGAATCAGATTTGCTACATCTTCATCACGTTCTACAGCAATAATTTGTCCGCTAGGACAGAGCAAACCTGCTTCTACTGGAATCGTACCTGTTCCCGCACCAATATCCCATAAAACTGTATCGGGTTTGAGCCGTAATTGGGAAAGTAACAGCAGTCGAATTTCTCGCTTGCTTAAAGGAATTCCCGGCAAACGCTCAAACAGTTCATCTGAAATACCAGGAGTGATGTAAGGCCAAAGTTGGGAGGGCATCTCTCAAGTCAAAGTACAGCTATAGTAAGGATAGTAAGTTTGCCTAACTTAGGTAAATAAAATTAATACGAAAGATTTCCTTCTTAAACTAGTAAGTCATTCCCATGAACGGTCAGGTATTGGGCGATCGATATGAAGTACAGCAGCTGATGGGTAAAAAAGCAGGACGGCGAACGCTGTTGGCTCGAGATTTACTGACGGGAGAGTTGGTAGTTGTGAAACTGCTGTCTTTCAACAGTGACTTTGAGTGGGACGATCTCAAGCTGTTTGAGCGGGAAGCCGAAACCCTAAAAACCCTATCACATCCCTCGATTCCTTGCTATCTAGATTATTTTGAGGTAGATTTACCTACCATCAAAGGGTTTGCTCTCGTCCAAACTTATATCCCAGCACAATCTTTAGAAAAGTACATAAAAGCGGGTCGTACTTTTACGGAAAACGAAGTTAAACAAATAGCTAAAGCTTTATTAGACATTCTGATTTACCTACACGATCGCAAGCCTCCTACCATTCATCGCGATATTAAGCCCAGTAACATTTTGTTGACAAATCGTTCGGGAAACAATGTAGGACAGTTATACGTAGTTGATTTCGGTTCGGTGCAAACGGCGGCGGTAGGAGAAGAGGGAACAAGAACTATTGTAGGTACTTACGGCTATATGCCTCCAGAACAGTTTGGCGGACGCACGGTTCCTGCTTCTGACCTCTACAGTTTGGGTGCTACCTTAATTTACTTAGTCACGGGGTCTCATCCTGCGGATTTACCTCAAAAAGACTTGCGAATTCAATTTGAACAAGCAGCCACCCTCAGTCCCAATTTGACAAAGTGGTTGGCGTGGATGATTCAACCAAGTTTAGACAAACGTTTGAGTTCCGCACCAGCAGCACGCGCTGCTTTAGAACACCCACAGCTTTTACAACAGTCACAGCCAACAGAAATATCTTTTATAGAGTGGATTCAAGAGCATTGGTATTGGGATGGCAATAATTGGGTCAGCAATACACAACAACAAACAACAACAAGTCGGTTAAAGTTACATAACACTGATGAGAGCGATCGCAGTAGGGCTCTGATTTACCCAATCTCTCAACCAGCCAATAGCAAAATTATTCTGCACAAAGATGAGGATTTTTTGGAAATTCTTGTTCCCCCTACCGGGTTTCAGCCATCAATGATTTTTATGGCTTTGTTTGCGATCGCCTGGAATTCATTTATTCTTTTTTGGACACTGACCGCCCTCTTTCTTCCTTTTCCCATCAATATTCCTTCTGTTATTTTTTCACTCCCGTTCTGGGGCGCTGGTTTTCAGATGATGTCGTCTGTTTTATTTCCGTTGTTAAGACGCAGCCGACTGAAGTTAAATCGGTTTTCAATTTGCTTTACATGGGAATTGTTAGGAGTTAAATACAATCGCATACCTCCTGCAGCAACAAGGGATATTACCAAGATCATTTACACTCCAAAAACCTATACAAACGACTTTCAAGGTAATAGAATAGAAATCCCACCAAAACTGACAATTTGGGCAGGAGTTCACGAGTATCAGCTTGGTGGAAGAAAAGGTTTGATTCATTCCGAACCTGAAATTGAATGGTTAGCATATGAATTAAGCAATTGGTTGGGTTTGCCTTTGACTCGCGAATGACGAACTACGAACAACTTCATATTCCCGGTTCAATTCAACCTCATGGTGTTTTGCTAGCATTGAGTCCTCATCTCGAAATTTTGCAAGTTAGCAATAACACTCAAGAGTATTTGGGTAAAACCCCAGAAGATTTACTCGGTCAACCTCTCAGTACCTTACTCAACGCTTCACAACTCGAAAGCATCCAAAAATTCCTGCAACAACAGGAAGGTATGGTTAATACCTTCAAACTGTCAATTCTCACTCATGAAGGAGAAAAGTACTTTGACGGTAGCGTTAACTTTACAGAACAAATATGGATTCTTGAGCTAGAACCTATTGACTCCCTCACGCAAATGAGTTTTTTGAGCTTCCAGGCTTTAACAAGTGGGGCGATTTCCAAGATGCAAAAAACATCAAAACTTATAGATTTTGTACAATTAGTAGCATCCGAAGTCAGAAAAATTACAGAGTTCGATCGAGTGATGGTCTACCAGTTTGATTCATCGGGAGCGGGGATCGTTATCGCTGAAGATAAACGAGAGGATTTATCACCATTGCTCGGGTTGCGTTATCCTGCAACAGATATTCCCACTGAAGCAAGAGCACTATACACGCGCTCTTTGCTGCGATTTATTCCCAGTTTTCACGCTCAACCTGTCACTCTCATCCCGCTCAACAATCCCCAAACACAACAGCCATTAGATTTAAGCGGCGCTGCATTAAGAAGCGTACATCCTTGTTGTGTTGAATACCATCAAAACATGGGTGTTTCAGCTCTGCTCGTTGTACCGATTATTAAGGAAAGAACTCTTTGGGGGTTAATTTCCTGCCATCATTATAATGTAAAATATTTGACTTTGGAAGTCCGGAGAATTTGTGAGTTTTTAGGACAACTCGTGTCTTCAGAGTTAGTTCACAAAGTCAGCCAGTCAGAGTTTGATTATGAAGTAAAGCTTAAATCATTACAAACTGAATTTATAGAATCTATTTCCCAAGCAGATAATTTTAGAGAAGCCCTTATTTCTCCCGAACCTCGCTTGCTAGATTTAGTGAATGCAAAAGGCTCTGCTGTTTGTCTCGATAATGACATCACTCTTGTGGGAACAACTCCAAGTATTGAGGAAGTTCGCACTCTCATTGAATGGGCGGATACTCAAATTAGTGACAATTTGTTTTCCACCAATTCTCTACCACAGCTTTTTCCGGAGGCTCTTACCTTTAAAGAGACTGCTAGTGGGTTGCTGCTCTTACGAATTTCCAAAGTGCGGCGCTATTACATTCTTTGGTTTCGTCCTGAGGTGATTCAAACAGTGAATTGGGCGGGGAATCCAAATGAAGCGGTCAAGGTTGATGCGCGTGGTAGCGTGACTCTTTCGCCGCGAAAATCTTTTGAAAAATGGCAAGAAACAGTTCGATTGACTTCCTTACCTTGGCAATCGTGCGAACTTGATAGCGCTCTTGCTTTAAGAAATGCGATTGTCGGAATTGTTATTTCTAAAGCAGATGAGTTAGCCAAGATCAACCATGAGTTGGAGCAAAGTAATCGCGAGCTAGCATCTTTCGCCTACGCTGCATCCCACGATTTAAAAGAACCTCTGCGAGGGATTTATAATTACTCAAATGTTTTGCTCGAAGATTACGCTCACGTACTTGATAAGGATGGAATTGACTACTTGCAAACAGTGGTTTTTTTATCCCAACGAATGGAAAGTCTGATTAATGCTTTGTTACGCCTCTCTCTATTGGGTCAAGGAGAACTTCAGCGACAAGCGATCGATCTCAACGCATTGCTTGAGGAGGCGATCGCTATCTTCTATGCAAGCTATCCCCAAGCTAACATTGAAATTCGCACAGCTAAAGATTTACCGACAATTGAATGCGACCCGGTTCTTGTCGGTGAGGTTTTGAATAACTTAATCATTAATGCTTTTAAATACAATAATCAAGCCGACAAATGGATTGAAATTGGTTGTTTGGAAGAAGAGAATCAAGACTCGGAAATAGGAACTCCGAACACAAGAAATATGGTTGATACAGTCGCCCCATCTTCTTCCGAGTCTCCAATTACCGATCGCCCATCGCCAATGTTCTATATCCGAGATAATGGCATAGGGATTCCAGAACACCACTATCAAACTATCTTCCGCCTCTTCAAACGTCTCCACTCACAAGAAAAATATGGTGGGGGAACAGGTGCGGGTTTAGCTATTGCCAAGAAGATCGTTGAGCGTCACGGCGGTCACATCTGGGTTGAGTCTGCTGTAGGTGTTGGCTCAACGTTCTATTTGACGTTTGGATAAGCTAATATTTTATAAAAATCCTTTATTATATTACAACTGTTGAAAAAAAAGAATGACGGTGACAAAACTTATTGACCCTCTACTTGTTGTTGAGGACAGCAACGAGGACTTTAAGATGTTGCAACGCCTGATGCGGCGCTTTGCTGTTCAAAATCCAATTTATCGCTGTACAAATGGAGACGAGGTTTTAGACTTTCTCTACCAAGAAGGGGATTATCAAGATCCCGGTATAGCACCACGACCCTCTGTTATCCTGCTAGATCTTAATTTACCAGGTATTGACGGTCGTGACCTTTTGGAAAGACTCAAGCAGGATAGAAGTTTGCGGGAAATTCCTGTTGTCGTTTTTACTACCTCTTCTAACCCTACAGATATTGAATTGTGCTACCAAAAGGGTGCGAATGGCTATCTGATTAAGCCAATGGATTTCCACGATTTGCAAAAAACAATTCAAGCATTTGTAGATTATTGGCTTGAAGCAAACACGCCTCCCGCTTAAAAACGCTTAAAAATAGGGGGTAGGGGAGTAAGAAGAACGACTCGATCGGCAAGGCTTGTGTTTTCTCATGTCCCCCACCCGCTATTAAAATTTAAGACTTTATTTATAAATTTTGGGTATCTTATCATGTATGTGTAATACTCTGAGAGAATAGATAAAGGAGTGCGGAAATCTCCTTTACTTTTGATTTATGCCAAACTCAAGCAAGCTACTGATTATTGATGATTGTGCAGAAGACCGGAGAATATACCGTCGATATCTATTAAAAGATCCCCACCAATCATACGAAATTTTAGAGGCGGATTCTGCAAGGGATGGATTGGCATTATCTCAAACGATGTTTTGTGATGTGATTTTGCTTGATTTTTGCTTGCCCGATCTGAGTGGGTTGGAAATATTGGATAAGTTGAAGCAAGAGAAATTTGAAGTTGCTCCATCTGTAATCGTGCTTTCCGGACATGGGAGTGAAGAAGTCGCAGCACAAGCAATTAAAAAAGGTGCTCAAGATTACTTGGTAAAGCAACGTCTAAAACCAGATGCTCTACAATCAGCAGTCCGCAACGCAATCAAACGATCGCATTCCCAATCTCAACTGAATAAAACACGGGAAAGACAGCGTCTTGTCGCGACGACAGCTTTAAGAATTCGTCAATCTTTAAATTTAGAGCAGATTCTGACAACGACCGTAGCAGAAGTGCAGCAGCTTTTTCAGTGCGATCGCGTCACAATTTATCAGTTTTTTCCACAAACAGATAGCACTAAAGTTGAGCAATTCGTTGAGTTGTGCATGCAGGAACCTTGCTTGTGGCAAGAATTTTTTGAAAATGGGAATTTAGAATATCAACAAGCGATCGCTAAGGTTTGTGAAACAGGATCGAACCTCAACTGTCGCCACCTGTTCAATTGCCAAACTCTCGATTCACCTTCCAACAGTCAATCAACTTGTACGGAAAATTTCTTGAAGCTCCAAAATCAAGAGACAGAAACCGGGGGATCTGTTAGTTCTCAAAACAGATATGATGCTTCAACTTGGGTGATTCCCATAACTTTAAATTTTCCTGAAGAACCAAGCCCAAAACTTTGGGGTTTGCTAGTTACCCATCACTGTAAGGGAAAACAACAGTGGCAAAACTCAGAAATAGCTATCCTGAAAGAATTAACCGTACATTTAGCGCTTGCGATTCAGCAGGCTGAAAAGCTATCTCAAACCGAAGCAGATCTTGCTAAAGAAAAGAAACTCAACGCATTTAAGTCTCAAATTATCACAACCGTTTCTTACGAATATCGAACACCTTTGGCTGCGATCTTAGCTGCAGCATCAACCTTAAAGCAGTATAAGAATAGGCTTGATGAATTCAAGCAACAGAAGTTTCTCCAAACTATTGAACAGAAGGCACGTCACATGACACAATTGGTTGATGACTTGTTTCTGTTTCAAAAATTTGAGTTAAGTCAGGCAAAGTTTAAGCTGCAAACAATAGATTTAGTTCACTTTTTTTCGGATTTAATAGCAGAACAGCGACATAAAGCAAGCGATCGCCATCAATTGATTTTTCATCAGACGAGTGAACCTAAAGGATTTTTAGGTGATGGAGTCCTCTTGCGGCAAATTTTTGCAAGCTTAATATGTAATGCAATTAAGTACTCTCCTGATGGAGGTCACATAGAAATTTCCCTCATTGACAGGGACTCACAAGTTATTGTTTGCGTCAAAGATGAGGGAGTTGGGGTACCAATAGAAGAGCGAGAAAACTTATTTCAACCTTTTTGTCGTGGTAGTAACGTTGAGACTATTCCTGGAACGGGATTGGGATTGGCAATTGCCAAAGCGTGTGTAGAATTACACGGCGGTCAAATAGTTTTAGACAGTCAGTTAGGACAAGGAACTCAAGTGACTGTCACGTTGCCAAAGCTAGGAAAATAGGGAGTGGGGAGTAGGTAAATGACTTAACGTGTATTTTGAAATCTTGTTTTTTGTATCTCTTGTTTGATATCGTCCAAATCCGTGTAGCAATCTGCAACTCTAATGAGAGATTCACTCGTCATAGAACTCAAACCGACAACCTCAACTTGAACACCCCGGTAAGCGACAGTATCAACAGCATAAGCGAGGTCTCCATCTCCACTTAAAAGAACTAAAGTGTCGCAATGCTTTGCCAAAGTTATCATATCGACAGCCATCTCCACATCCAAATTCGCTTTTTTTGCACCATTTGGAAGTTGAGTGAGTTCTTTTTTCACCACGCGGTAACCATTACGGCTCATCCACAGCAGAAACCCCTGTTGTTTTTCATTAGTGTAATCAACACCCGTGTAGAAATAAGCACGTAGTAATTGACGACCCTTGATTAAAAAATGCAGGAGTTTGGTGTAGTCAATTTCAAGATTGAGTTGCATTGCTGCATAAAACAAATTTGCACCATCTATAAAAATGGCAATGCGTTGGTTCTGCTCCAGTCCTGAAACATCGCCCCAACTACACTGGCGCGTACTTCTGATACCCGTTTCCTCAAAAAAGGCGGGTTGTGGTGGGTTTAATCGTTGCTTGGGTTCCAATTTTAGGCGTGGCTCTCGATCGTACTGCGAGCGTGGAATCATTTGCATTATATTACCACTCCAAGAGTGTTTCTCTGTACATCAAACAAATTGGTAAAAATTCTTTACTTAAGATAGAAGAAATTAGGAGTTGAAAGAATTTAAGATTTTTTTTATTTTTTACCCCGTTTTCACTGCCTGTATTTAGAAATTATAAGAATATTTAAATTATTTCACATAAGTTATTATTTTCAGGCAAACATTAATACAAACTTCTTATTTATAAGGTAAGTTTGCTCAACAGACCTGTAGTTGGGACGGACAGGGGGACCCAGAGACATGGGGACAAGGGAGAATAACACTAGTACAGCGTGGCAGAAATAACCATACCATTAGTATTGAGATAAAAGCCTCATGCATAAGTGTTTGAGCCTTCTGCCCTCTGACGAGCTTACTTCTGCCTTCATGTACTAGTTGAGTGTGAAAAACATAGGATATAATTTTCTTGCTTATGTCAAAGTTATAAAAATATGTCATATGCAAGCAATTAAGACAAAAATTTCTGAAGGTGGTAGAATTGTAATTCCATCAGAGTATCGCAAACAATTGGGATTGGAAGTAGGCGATGAAGTCACGATCGCTTTAGTGAATGGGGAAGTGAGAATTTTTACACTAGAACAGGCAATTAAACGAGCACAAGAAATAGTACGTAGATATGTTCCCGAAGGGCGATCGCTCAGTGATGAACTTATAGCAGAACGCCGTCAGGAGAGTGGGGGTGAGTAATTACATTCTGGATGCTTCTGCAATTTTGGCGCTTTTAAACAATGAACCAGGTAGCGCAAAGGTAATAAGTGTTCTGACTGAAGCCGCTATGAGTAGTGTGAATTTGAGCGAAGTCATAGCTAGATTTGCTGATAGTGGAATGTCTGAGACAGAAATTAGGTAAGTCCTCAGTACTTTAGGTTTAGAGATTATAGACTTTAATACTAAAATGGGTTACCGTGCGGGAATATTACGTCCGCTAACAAGACGGGCTGGATTATCATTTGGCGATAAGCTGGGTACAGCTTGCGCCAGGGGCGATAAGCTGGGTACAGCTTGCGCTTCGCGATAAGCTGGGTACAGCTTGCGCTTCGCGATAAGCTGGGTACAGCTTGCGCCAGGGGCGATCGAGCGTGCTTAGCACTCGGTCAATTCTTGGGTTTGCCAGTACTCACTACCGATCGCGCTTGGGCTGATTTAGAACTGGGGATAAATGTGCAGGTGATTCGTTAGTACTGACAGCACGGGGCGACGGAGCATATGTAGGGCAAAGAAGAGTAAGGTTTGTTGAACTCACATAAAAAAGCCCGCCTGTAGGGCGGACTTTTTTTGTATACCCTCACGCTTAAACGCGTGAGAGTATTTTCAATTGTGTGCTAACACAAGTTCTTCCCTTAGGATTCAGCGACTGGGGTCAACAATTCCCGTCCCTGTTCGCCTCTGACAGTTACATTGCCAGTGTCATCGACATCAACAATGGCGGTATCGCCTTCCTTGATGCGACCGGAGAGAATTTCTTCAGCAAGGCTGTCTTCCAACAAGCGCATAATAGCCCGACGTAACGGTCTTGCACCATAACTGGGGCTGTAACCTTCTTGGATGAGACGGTCTTTGAATCCTTGGGTGACTTCCATGGTGATGCCTTTTTCGGCTAGGCGACCAAAGACTTCCTTGAGCATAATGTCGGCGATTTGCGACACTTCTTCTTTGGAAAGCTGGCGGAAGACAATGATTTCATCTAGACGGTTGAGGAATTCCGGACGGAAGTACTGTTTGAGTTCTTCGTTCACCAAAGACTTGATGCGGTTGTATTGTGCTTCGGATACATCTTCAGCAACGTCGAAACCAAATCCGCTACCGCTCTTCTCAATTACCTTAGAACCAATGTTGGATGTCAAAATCAGCAAGGTGTTCTTGAAGTCTACAGTGCGACCTTTAGCATCAGTCAAGCGACCATCTTCCAGAATTTGCAGCAGCATATTGAAGACGTCGGGGTGCGCTTTTTCAATTTCGTCAAACAGCACAACTGTGTAAGGACGGCGGCGCACAGCTTCTGTCAATTGACCGCCTTCGTTATAACCGACATACCCTGGAGGCGAACCAATCAGCTTGCTGACGGTGTGGCGTTCCATGTATTCGGACATATCCAAGCGGATCATTGCTTCTTCAGAACCGAAGAAGTAGGAAGCTAGGGCTTTTGCCAACTCAGTTTTACCTACACCTGTTGGACCGGAGAAGATAAAGCTGGCTATTGGTCGATTGGGGTTCTTCAAACCGACACGCGCACGGCGAATGGCTCGTGAAACCGCTTTCACAGCATCTTCTTGTCCGATCAGGCGCTGGTGCAGGGTGTCTTCCATGTGCAACAACTTCTCGGATTCCGATTCTGTGAGTTTGTTCACAGGAACTCCCGTCCAAGAAGCAACAATGTGGGCGATGTCCTCTTCTGTTACGACAGGTTCATCACCTTCATTGCGAGTTGAATTCGTCTTACTTTGAGCAATGGCGCGAATTTCCGCTTTGATTTCCATCTCGCGATCGCGCAATTCCCCTGCTCTGTCAAAATCTTGAGCGCGGACTGCATCGTCTTTCTCTTTCAAAATCTGACGCAGTTCTCTGTCTAACTCTTTAGCTGCGGGTGGCAATTGAGAGTTGATCAAGCGTACCCGAGAACCAGCTTCGTCAATCAAGTCGATCGCCTTGTCTGGTAAGTAACGGTCACTAATATAGCGGTCGGATAATTTCGCCGCCGCTACCAATGCTTCATCAGAGATTTTTAGTTTGTGGTGCTGTTCGTAACGATCTCGCAGACCATATAGAATTTCAATAGTTTCTTCTACTGACGGTTCACCTACCATCACTGGCTGGAAGCGACGTTCTAGGGCTGCATCACGCTCAATGTGTTTGCGATATTCATCTAGAGTTGTTGCACCGATACACTGCAATTCACCTCGCGCCAAGGCTGGTTTGAGAATATTTGCTGCATCGATAGCGCCTTCTGCTGCACCCGCACCGATTAGGGTGTGTACCTCGTCTATGACAAGAATGACGTTACCCGCTTGACGAATTTCATCCATGATTTTCTTCAAGCGTTCTTCAAACTCACCTCGATACTTGGTACCTGCGACCAGCAGACCGATATCTAGGGTGACAACGCGCTTATCTTCTAGAATGTCCGGGACATCCTTATTAGCAATGCGTTGAGCTAGACCTTCAGCAATGGCTGTTTTACCAACTCCTGGTTCCCCAATCAGCACTGGATTATTTTTTGTCCGCCGACCCAATATTTGGATCACGCGTTCAATTTCTTTAGCTCTTCCTACAACTGGATCGAGCTTTCCATCTGCTGCCATTTGGGTCAAGTTCGAGCCAAACTCATCCAAAGTCGGGGTTTTGTTCCCGCGAGATGGACCGCCTGGAGTCACCTCAGCGGTTTCTCCCAGCATTCGGATCACTTGAGTTCTAACCTTAGATAGATCTACGCCTAGATTTTCTAGTACTCTGGCTGCTACACCTTCTCCTTCTCGGATTAAGCCCAACAGCAGATGCTCGGTACCAATGTAGTTATGCCCTAATTGGCGCGCTTCTTCCAAGGATAGTTCCAGAACTCGTTTTGCTCGTGGCGTGAACGGAATTTCCACCGCCACAAAACCCGAACCCCGGCCTATGATCTTTTCTACTTCAATCCGAGCGTCTTTGAGATTGACGCCCATTGATTTCAGTACCTTAGCCGCCACGCCGGTACCTTCTCCAATCAGACCCAAGAGGATCTGCTCGGTACCCACGAAATTGTGCCCAAGGCGGCGAGCTTCTTCCTGGGCTAGCATGATAACCTTAATGGCTTTTTCTGTGAAGCGTTCAAACATATGGCCTTTATCCCATCACCTGCGTCGTGCCGGTACGCTGATTTTAGCACAGGCAAAACAATCGGATGCCTGTATAAAGGTGTAGACAACCGAATATTTCTACCCAAATTTTTTGGGCAGTTGTTAAGTATTTATTACTTTTTATTTAGTTTTATTTACTTTGATGTTGTCAGCGTGCTGAGGAGCTAGTCTTTTTTATCGTTCTAAGGACTGACATCAAACAAATTAATAACTTTGGATGGTTTTTTTAAGTCAATCCCAAATAGAATTATCTATCATTTTTTTAGAACTCTGTCAAGCACGAGTTGAACTTTCACACAAATATTCATAGGCAAAATATTACAGTAGAATATTAAACTTTTATTAAAGCTTTTAATAAGTTAGGGTTAAGGCTTGAGGGTAGTAGGGTGCTACCCACCTTACCAGTCTCTCATGCGATCGATGACTCGCTAGAATGAAAATATTTCTTTCTCAGTCCCGAGTTCCCAACAGCCAGTTGTTATGTTCTCTCAGACGATCGCCGATCCCACGATACCAATTCTCTAAAATTTGCTCAAATTGAGGATGTTGTAAATCTTTCAACCAAAGAATCAGAGCGTCCTCATCGTTATCCTTGTAATAACGCCGTCTGAGTCCGGCTGTTTGGAAGCCAAATTTTTGGTACAAAGCGATGGCGGCTGAGTTAGAAGCACGAACTTCTAATGTGGCTCGCTCTAAAGCGCGATCGCGAGCCAATTTAAGTAGAGAGTAAAGTAAAGCTTGTCCCAAGCCCTGACGCTGGTGCTGGGGATGCACGGCCAAGATAGTAATGTGCGCTTCATCTAAAATTGACCAAAAGCACCCCATTCCGAGTAATTTCACGACAGAGACTGGAGAAAATATACCGAGGAGTTCGCTGTTGGGGCTATCTAATTCCCGTTGATAGCCATCCAAAGTCCACAAACCTCCGAAACAGAGCCTATCTAAATCGACCATTTCATTGAGGTCTGCTGATGTGAGTGCTCTAATTTCTAATTTTGATTCGTTCACAGGTAAAATAAAGCTCGCATTATTCATATGCCAAAGCAACAGGGCGTTCCTCCTACCTTTCTTGTAAACTGAGAAACGGAGGATTCACTCACGCCCTGAAATTAAATAAGGACAACTCTTACAGTTATGGTATCGACACAGTCTACTGGGGTTCAAGATTCTGGTAGTAAATATTTACCACAAGCAAATCGTGAAAGCACAAAAATTTCACCAAACCAGGAACTCTTACCGCTGACCGCTAGAATTAACAGTCGCGATTGCCTGGAGATAGGCGGTTGTGATGTTACAACTATTATTCAGCAGTTTGGTTCACCATTATATATTTTAGACGAAGAAACCTTACGCACCGCTTGTCGCCAATACCGCGACAGTTTTAAGCGTTACTATAAAGGTGAATCGCAAGTGATTTACGCATCAAAAGCGTGGAGTTGCATATCTGTTTGTGCGATCGTCGCCTCAGAAGGTTTGGGAATAGATGTAGTTTCAGGCGGTGAACTCTATACCGCGTTGACTGCGGGTGTAAGCCCTGACAAAATATACTTTCATGGTAATAATAAATCTCGCGAAGAATTAATTTTTGCCATTCAGTCAAGCTGCACCATTGTTGTAGATAACTGGTATGAGTTGCAAACCCTAGTAGAGTTAGGCAAAGGAGATTCTGAATTAGCAATTGGGTTGAATCCCCAATCCCCAATTCCCATCATGCTTCGACTGACACCGGGAATAGAATGCCATACTCACGAATACATTCGTACAGGACATTTGGATAGCAAATTTGGATTCGATCCCAATGAAATTGAAGAGTTGTTTACCTTTGTCAGTCAACAACCCGTTTTAAACTGCGTGGGTTTACACGCTCACATTGGATCTCAAATTTTTGAACGCCAACCCCATCAGGATTTGGCTGCTGTCATGGTGCAGTGGATGAGTAAAGCCACCCGGTATGGTTTAGCTGTCAAAGAGTTAAACGTAGGCGGTGGTTTGGGAATTAAGTACACCGAATCAGACGATCCACCCAGCATTGAAGAGTGGGTTCAACCAATTTGTGAAGTTATTCAAGAAGCTTGTGCTGCAGAAAACTTACCTTTGCCAAAGCTAATTGCCGAACCAGGGCGTTCTCTGATTGGTTCGTCATGTATCACAGCTTACACCATCGGTTCATCTAAAATTGTTCCCGACATCCGTAATTATGTATCTGTTGATGGAGGTATGTCTGATAATCCCCGTCCAATTACATACCAATCCATCTATCGTGCGGTAGTTGCCAATCGGATGTCTAGTCCTTTAACAGAAATTGCGACAATTGCCGGAAAACACTGTGAATCTGGGGATATTGTAATAAAGGATGCCCAGCTGCCAAAAAATCAACCGGGGGATATTCTCGTAGTAATGGCAACTGGTGCTTACAATTACAGTATGGCATCTAACTACAATCGCTTGCCTCGACCTGCAGCTGTTGTAGTGGCGAATGGCGAAGCAAATTTGATTTTGCGACGCGAAACCTATCAAGATTTAATTCGACAAGATTGCCTACCTGAAAGAGTAAAACAAGGATGAAAGATAAAGGATAAAGGATAAAAGATAAAGGATGAAGCATAAAGGAGCGAGGATGAAAAAAAAGATGAAGAGATAGGTGTATCTTTTTATACCTTAAATTCATATTTCATACTTTATCTTTCATACTTCATACTTGATACTTAATACTTCATACTTTATCTTTTATACTTCATACTTGATACTTTCACGCCAGATGTCATGGGAGATTGGTGGAAGCAATGGCTGACTACTCTATGGACACAGTCCTTGCTAGTTCAGACTCTAGATATTCTGTTAGTACTGGCGCTGACGTACATGATACTAGTTATTATTAGCGAGCGTCGGACACTGTGGATGGTGCGGGGATTCATCGTTTTGATGTTGGCATCAGCTATCAGTGGCAGATTAGAGTTGCATTTGTTGAATTTCGTATTAGAAAAGTTAGTGATTGGCTGTGCTGTCGCAATGGCGGTTGCTCTTCAGTCAGAGTTTCGCCGCTTTTTAGAACAATTGGGAAGAGGCGAATTCAAGCAACTTTTTCAACCGTCTCGTCTGGCGGTTCCGAAGTCTGATAGTGTAATTGATGAAATTGTCGATGCTGTTAAAGAGCTATCGAAAAACCGGATTGGAGCTTTGCTCATTTTGGAAACCACGGGTCCAATTGACGAACGGGATTTTTCTGTACCGGGAGTCAAGCTGAATGCGGAGGTTTCTAAAGAACTTATACAGACTATTTTTCAGCCAAAAACTCTTCTGCACGATGGAGCGACCTTAATTCGTGGTTCGCGGATTGTGTCATCAGGTATTATTCTACCTCTTTCAGGACGTACTGCCTCGCGCCAGCTGGGAACACGCCACCGCGCAGCGATGGGAATTACTGAACGGGTTGAAAATTGCATCTGTGTTGTTGTATCAGAAGAAACGGGTTCCATTTCGCTAGCGGAACGGGGAACTCTCAATAGACCTCTGACCATTACAAAGCTGAAAGAGTCATTAGAAGATCGATTTTCCCCCACTGTGGATCGGGAAGCTGTTGCTCCTGGTTTGTTAAGTTTAGGTCGTCAAATAAGTCGTCAGATTCAAAGTAAAGCACTATCACCCGTTTTACGTTTACTCGGATTACCATCGACTGCTTCGCGAGATAAAAAATGACAGCACAACAAACTGAACTGCGAAATTTGCCTTCTGATTTAAAACAAGAATTTTTGCCCAAGCACGTTGCGGTGATTATGGATGGCAATGGTCGATGGGCAAAGCGTCAAGGTTTACCCCGTATTATGGGACACAAGCGGGGAGTTGATGCTTTAAAAGATTTGCTTCGTTGCTGTAAAGACTGGGGAATTCAAGCATTAACAGCTTATGCTTTTTCAACAGAAAATTGGGGAAGACCTACCGAAGAAGTCGATTTCTTGATGACCCTATTTCAAAGGGTTTTGCGCCAAGAACTGAGGGAAATGCTAGAGGAAAATGTTCAAATTAGATTTGTAGGCAATTTGAGTGTTTTACCAAAAGCTCTCCAAGAAGAAATTTCCCGTTCTGTGGAACAAACAAAGGATAATTTCAGCATCAAATTTACTATAGCGACAAATTACGGAGGGAGGCAAGAGATTATACAGGCGTGTCGTTCAATTGCTAAAAAAGTACAGCAAGGTTTGCTGCAACCAGATGAAATTGATGAAGCTACATTTGAACATCACCTTTACACCACCGGAATTTGCGATCCCGATTTGTTGATTCGGACCAGTGGAGAGATGCGAGTTTCCAATTTTCTTCTCTGGCAAATTGCTTATGCAGAAATTTATATAACAGAAACTCTTTGGCCTGATTTTAACCGCGATGAATTTCATCGCGCTCTTTGTGCCTATCAGCAAAGAGAACGAAGATTTGGAAAAATCTAAATTATGAATTATGAATGCTGAATTATAAATGCTCATTGTCTTTCATAATTCATAATTCATAATTCATAATTCATAATTCATAATTCATAACCCTTTTAGGGTCCTGAAAAAACTGCCCGTTCCACATCTTGTCGGCTGAGAGAATACTTAAATGCACGTTGGATATCTTGCCCATCTTCTCCTGCAGCAATATACCGTACTATGATTTGTTCTATATCTAACCAAAGTTCAGCTTGCCAAGAAGGTCGCTGTACGTGCCAGCAATGCAGTTGAGTTTCATCTTGCTGACAGCCTTGTTCTTTCAACCAATGCTCAATTTGAGGAAGAGGGTGATTGTATAAAGGAGTATCGGGAGTAGGAAAAGACATAGGAATGATGAATGATGAATGATGAATGATGAATGATGAACGATGAATGATGTTTTTATTTCATAATTTATGATGAATGATGAATGATGTTTTTATTTTATAATTCATAATTCATAATTTTATGATGTTTTTATTTCATAATTCATAATTCATAATTCATAATTTAAAAAGCTGTTTCGCCACGAGTTAAACCAACGGCAATTGCTAGTAGCAAACAACCTATAAATGTTAAACCCAGAATAAACAAAGCAAAAATTTCTCCTGCAGAAAGAGGGCGATCGCTTGCATCTAGATAAGCTGATTTAGACCAGTCGTAAGACTTGGAAACAGGACGGTTTAAGTCTGTAGGCGATTGAATCACTCCAAAGCGCGAGTACCCAATTTTGAGATCGTAACTAAACCGTCGTTCTGGATTGCTGAGGGTAGCATAAGCCTCGTTCAGTTGCTGAAACTTAGCTGTTGCTAAAGCTGCAGGTAGACTTGTGGTATCTGGGTGATAGCGCTTACTCAGTTCCCGGTAAGCACGACGGATTTCAATCGGTGATGCTGAGGGATGCAGTCCTAGCAGGGAGTAATATGTTTGTTTGCTGCTTTGTTCGATTACCCCGTTTTGATTCACGGCTCTTGAGTCTCTAGCATTCAATGCATTTTTTTTATTCTAAACCGATAAACTGACTTAGCCCTAACGTTCAACATTCAGATTTTCGATATTCATGATTTTTGCAGTACAAACTTCTCCCCTGGCTACTTTAGTAAATCGGCACGGGGTTTAAAGTTTTCTAGTTGCCGTAACTTTTCGTAGAGTTCGCGTTCTTGTTGGGTGATATTTTTGGGAGCCACGATTTGAATTTCTACAAGTTGGTCGCCACGTTCGCCGTTTTCTTTGGGATATCCTTTTTGAGCAAGGCGAAAACGCTGACCGGATCGCACTCCTGAAGGAATGGACATTTTCACCGGTCCATCGAGAGTGGGTGCTTCTACTTGTCCTCCCAAAACTGCTTCGGTTGGAGTCACGGGTACTTGGCAGAGAATGTTTGAGCCTTCTATCTTAAACAGGGGATGTGGGTCAACCGTAATTTTTAAATATAAATCGCCTCCATTGATACCTTGGTTTTTCAGACGAATTGTTTGACCCGTCACCATGCCTGATGGCATGCTCACCTCTAGCGATCGCCCATCTTCCAAACGAATTCTCTCAGTTCCACCCCTATAAGCTTTCTCTAAAGGTAAGGTCAATCTTGCTTCTATATCCCGACGGCTGGAGCGGGAGTTGACTGTAACGTATTCTTTTGTTCTTGGGCTGCGGAATGGATCGCTGTCAGTATTGTTGGTTGAAGAACCGTTTCTGTCTCTACGAATGCCAACACCAATGACTTGATTGATAAAACTATCAAACTCAGAATAATTACCAAAGTCTACCTTTTCACTCGAGCGACCGTTAGAGCGGCTATCCACCCAACGCTTATCTTGTGGTGCTTGTTTGTCAAACCCTTTTTGTTTCCAAAAGCGACTAAACTGATCGTATTGTGCTCGTTTGGTAGGATCGGAAAGAACTTCATATGCCTCTCCGATGACCTTAAATTTTTCTTCTGCTGCTTTGTTTCCCGGATTCAGGTCTGGATGGTACTGTCGCGCTAGACGTCGGTAATTTTTCTTAATTTCTTCATTGGAGGCATCTTTAGTGACTCCCAAAATTTCGTAATAATCTCGAAAGTTCTGCAAATTCTGCATAATAATATTTTAATTTAGATTTTTAACGGTTATTCATTATTGAACTGTACTTACCTAATACAAATTCCCAATAGTCAAATCCGCATGCTGACTCAACTATAGGTTTTTCCTTCAATGAAAAGGAGTCTCTTACTGTCAGCGGGCGAGACACCTCGCCATAAAGATAACTCCTTTATTTGAAGTCACTCAACGGTTTTACAACCAATCGTCATCATCATCCCAATTATCTTCGTAGCTAGGACGAGATCTGCGAGAAGAACCACCATCATAGGACGAACGACCACCTCTGTCATAGTCCCTGCGATCGGAGTCCCGACTGCTGTAGTCCCGACCACCGGAGTCCCGACTACTGTAGTCTCTACTACCGTAGTCCCGACTACCGTAGTCCCGACTACCGGAGTCCCGACCACCATAGTCCCGACTGCTGTAGTCCCGACCACCATAGTCTCTACTACCGGAGTCTCTGCCATAGTAATCGCGATCGCGTTCCCGTTCTTTATCGCCAGTAAAGATTTCGCGGATAGTACCAAACAAATCATCCTCTTCATCTTCTGCGTAGTACTGACGAACTTCGCGATTTAGATCGTACAGAGCGTCTTGTAAGTCAGCGTATGCTTGGTCAATACCTCGGTCATCATCTGCTTGTAAACTCTCTCGTAGTTCTCGGCAAATGTTATCAATTTTTTGGCGACGGTTGCGGGCAAATTGCATACCAAAATCCAAAGCCACTTCTCTGAGTTGTCGTTCTGCCTGTAATATTAAGGCTTCGGATCGAGTCCGCTTTTCTACCCGTTCTTTACGCTGTCTGTCAACTTCCGCATATCTCTCTGCATCCTGAATTGCCTTCCTAATCTCTGACTCAGTTAGGGTGGAAGCACCTTGTATTGTGATGCTTTGTTCTCGACCTGTGGTTCGATCCAGGGCTGTGACCTGTAAAATACCGTTAGCGTCTATATCAAAAGAGACTTGAATTTGAGGTATTCCACGCGGTGCTGGCGGGATACCATACAACTTGAAACGTCCTAAAGATTTGTTATCAGATGCCATTTCTCGTTCGCCCTGAACGACGTGAATCTCTACACTGTTTTGGTTATTTTCAGATGTTGAAAAAATATCAGAGCGACGAACCGGTATAGTGGTGTTGCGGGGAATCAGTTTTTTCATCACGCCACCGATGGTTTCCAACCCCAGAGACAGGGGAGTCACATCAAGGAGAAGAACATCCTTAAATTCACCTGCCAAAATACCCGCTTGTATTGCTGCACCGACTGCGACAACTTCATCAGGATTAACATTTTGGTTGGGTTCTTTCCCAATAATTGCCCGTACAAGTTGCTGTACCATTGGCATTCGGGTTGAACCACCTACCAGGACTACTTCATCAATGTCTGCGGGTGTTAAACCAGCATCTTTCATGGCTCGTTTCACGGGGATACGCACTCGCCCTAACAAGTCATCGCACAAACCTTCAAATTCAGAACGGCTGAGGCGGGTTTCTAAATGGACGGGACCATCTTCAGTTGAAGCGATAAATGGTAGATTGATGTCTGTAACGCTCACTGCTGAAAGTTCTATTTTGGCTTTCTCGGCTGCTTCTAGCAGGCGTTGCAAAGATTGTCGCTCTCGTCTTAAATCAACCCCTTCTGCTTCTAAGAATTTTTCTGCCAACCAATCGACAATTCTTTTATCAAAATCATTGCCACCAAGTTGTGTATCTCCACTGGTAGCTTTGACTTCAAACACTCCATCGCCAACATCTAGAATTGAGACGTCAAAAGTACCACCGCCTAGGTCAAAAACGAGTATGGTTTGGTTGTCGTTGCGGTCCATTCCATAAGCTAGGGATGCAGCCGTGGGTTCATTGAGAATTCGCAGAACTTCTAACCCTGCTATCCTTCCTGCATCTCGTGTTGCTTGGCGTTGAGAGTCATTAAAATAAGCAGGTACGGTAATCACTGCTCCGGTCACAGGTTCGCCCAGGTATTTACTAGCGTCTTCTGCCAGTTTCTTCAGCACCATTGCCGAAATTTCTTCTGGGGCATAGTCCTTGTTCATGCGGGGACAGGCAATCTTAATGTTACCTAATTCGTCCTTACGGATGGTGTAGGGAATGCGCTTTGATTCTGGGTTGAGTTCACCATACCTACGCCCAATGTAACGTTTGACGGCAAAAAAGGTATTTTGCGGGTTGAGGAGGGTTTGCCGTCGCGCCATTTGCCCGACAACTCTCTCTCCTTCTTTTGTGAAGCCAACGACGGAGGGGGTTGTTCGCATTCCTTCTGCATTGGCAATCACCACCGGCTTGCCACCCTCCATGACGGCAACTACTGAGTTGGTTGTACCCAAGTCAATGCCGACTACCTTGCCCATGCGTTCTTGTTCTCCTATAGTGTCTTATAAATTAATTTGTTTGTAACTAATGCTTGATTTATTGTATCTTGCAAGCTCTGAATTACACGGTCATGTAAAGGATAAAGGATGAAGTATAAAGGATAAAGTCAATTTTTGGTGTAAAACTTAGGGTTTTTACCTCTAGTTCCGACCCTTTGCGGTCTCCAAGCAGAGATTTAATTGCTCTGTCTTTGTGTTTTAGTCTGTTTTTCATCCCTTAGCCTTGATACTTGAACCTTTGAATGTGAATCTCAAGAATCAACTGGAAACCCACCTCACTTATATAGCCTGCGATCGCGATCCCTATCTGGCAAGTGCCGGACATTTCTTCGTCCAAGAATACATTTGTCAACAATTTGCTCTCTGGGGAAGTGTGGAAATCCACACCTTTAACGTCGGGGCAAAAACCTGCAAAAACTTCATATTAAATATTCCCGGTACGCATTCAGGCATTAAGGATTTGCCACCAATTCTAATTGGTGCTCATTACGACGCAGTACCGGGAACTCCCGGTGCTGATGATAATGCTACGGGTGTCGCAGTGCTGTTAGAACTGGCGAGAATGTTCGCCACCCAACCAATGAAGTATCCTTTGCAACTGGTTGCATTTGATATGGAAGAGTACGGCTTGTTAGGTAGCACTGATTATGCAGCCAAGCTCAAGCAAGAGGTGCGATCGCTACGCCTGATGATTTCTCTAGAAATGTTAGGTTACTGCGATCCAACACCAGGTTCCCAAGCGTACCCACCTCCTTTGGAAAAATTTTACCCAAATCGGGGTGATTTTATTGCTCTGATCGGCAATTGGCGGACAATTCGCGATGTCATTTCTCTCAGCCGCAGTATTCGCAAAGCGGGTGTCCCCAGCCAGTGGCTACCAGTACCAAACAAAGGTTTAATCGTTCCGCAAACAAGACAAAGCGATCATGCACCTTTTTGGGATGCTGGTTACCCGGCAATTATGGTAACAGACACGGCATTTATGCGGAATCCTAACTATCACAAACCCAGCGATACTATTGCGACTTTAGATTTAGATTTTTTAACTGGTGTATGCCGGGGTTTGGAAATGGGAATTCGGCGATTGTAACAAAGATCGCCGAGCCGCAACGCTAGCTATTGCCTATTTGCAATCCCTCTCTTTCTCCACCCGTTTCTACTCTTAAGTGAACGCTAGGAGTTAGACTAATTAAGTCGTCAATATTCTTTTTCATAGTGGTACAAATAGCATCTAAAGGTAAGTCATTTTTATCGAGACCAAAAGGATTTTCAATCTCTATACCAATTGCTTCAATACCGAACAGCGTAAAACTAATTAAAGCAGCGATTATACCCGTCCACCATCCCAAACTTTCAACGAGTTGAAAAGGTAATAAGAGACAATAAAGTAACAGCAATTGCTTGAGATGAATCGCATAAGCTAGCGGTATAGGAGTTTTTAAAATACGCTCGCTCGCTCCCAAACTATCTACCAAGCTATTCAACAATTCCTGTAATGCTGTTAGCTGATAGCTATTTAAACAATTACGATTGTACTGTAGTTGTAAGTAATCCCCAATCCAAAAAGCTATCTCTAACGGTGGATTGTTCATCGTTTTTAATGTGAGATATTTAGAGATTGGCATAAGCTCTTCCAACTCTTCATTCACACCCTGTCCGCGCAAATGTAATTTTGTTGCTACCGCAAAAGCAACTATTAGTCGTAAAATACCTATTTTTTTCTCTTTATCTTCTGTGTCAATCTCATTGACAGACACCCAAATTTGTCTGGCTAAATTTCGGGTGTCATTGACTATATTTCCCCAAACTTTTCTTCCTTCCCAAAACCGTTCGTAAGCTGTATTGGTACGAAAAACTAATAATAAACCTAAAACGATGCTGGGAATCACATTGGCAAATATTGGTTGGGAGACAGGCAATTTAAAATGATAAAGAATAGAAATTATAAAACTAAAAAATCCGCAGGCAATAACGCGTCTCAAAATTGATTGAATGACTGAACCCTCTAGTTGAAAAGCTATTTGAAGCCACTTCGATTTTTTTGCTAACTTCGTCAATCCTCTAAAAGGGTATCCAATCAAGTTATACAATGAACCTCTGACCTTAGAAGCCTTCATATTCTTTGAGAAGTGGTAGACAGCTTTCACATATCATAGTCCCATAGAAAAATGCCATGCATCTAGGACATCAGTACACTGATATCATACAATCCAGTTTTTGTCAGCTGTTGGACTTTGAACGTCGAACGGTTAGCAATGCCCATCCTACGCCTATGCTAATAGCGATTT
This sequence comes from Tolypothrix bouteillei VB521301, assembly GCF_000760695.4. GTDB lineage: Bacteria > Cyanobacteriota > Cyanobacteriia > Cyanobacteriales > Nostocaceae > Scytonema > Scytonema bouteillei_A. Next base: position 7,221,362 of record NZ_JHEG04000001.1, read on the forward strand.
TAGAAGCACCGAGAGGAGTCAACCAACAATTTTATTACTTACATACAAGTAGTTTTGGAAAAATTACAATTGCTACAGTGAATAGAGTATTTGATAAAATCGAAACAAAGACAGTTTTTTTAATAGGTTGAGAACTGTCAGCACAAACCCACTTATAGTTTCTAAAATCATGACTCAAACAAAACCAACTCGCCTTCGCAGTCAAGGCAGAATATTCCCGAAATATTCCATACCACCAGAAGAGTTAGACAAGAGAGAAGCTGAAAAGCATACTCGTGTAAAGCGTTATCGAGAGATTTTTGAACAAGCTAGCTCTCAACTGATACAAGATCATTACAACTGGTTTATTGTGATCGATCCACAGAGTGGAGATTATTTTATCGATCCGGGGGAGGAGGTAGCTGTTCACAAAGCCCGACTGAAGTATCCTAATGGTATGGTTGGCATTATGCGTCTTAACGAAACTGGAACCTGTGGCAGAATGTGATTTCAGGTAGGTTCGGTGAAATTGGAGAACTCATTTTTGAAATTGAACTGATTGCGGCTGATGAAGAAAGATATCCTATTGAAGTATTGTTAGATACTGGCTTCTTGACAGGCTGGCTGGTACTGGATGTCCAAGATATCTATAGCTTGGGTTGGTCAAAGATAGAAAGTGAACGAGCGATGCAGATGGTACGTGGGAAGAGTTTTTTGACATCTATGAAGGAAGAGTGGTACTTCATGAGCAAGAATATATTATTCCAGTTCTATCAGCGTCAGAAATTCTTGAACCTTTATTAGGCTTACAGTGGTTGAAAATTCTGCCATTAACTGTAAATTTTGCAGCAGGAATTCTAACTTTGGAATAAAGATAAAAAGCTAATAGATTGTGATTTTATAATTGCTACCATATTGACACTCTTTCAATTAGAGAAAGTAAGATTTTCTGGAGAAATAGCATCAGTTCGATTGGGATGACTTTTTACTATGAAATAAGTCAAGAAACAGATTCCTATTCCTAGGATAGCTGGAGCAGCAACGCCAAGAGCAACAGCACTACTACCACCGACTACTGCAGCAGCAAGAGTCCCTGCAACCCCTGCTGTCGTTGATGCAAATCTTCCTGCACGTCTGGCATTTTTTCTGGCATCACGTTCGCGTTTGGGTAAATTTTCATCGTCTTCCAGTACTTTTCTAACGACTAGATCGGTTGTGACACTACTCACAAAACTTCCCAAGCCAGCAATACTCCCTGCAGTGCTACCTGCTACGGTAGGTGTTTGTTGAATAGCAGTATTGATAATTGTTTGTGATATTGGATTAACAGCTTGCATGGCAACTTTAGTTGCTTGTTGAGTGGCAAGTTGTGTTCCCAAACCAACTATACTTCCAGCTACAACACCACCACTAATTGCACCAAACTTTTTCACTTGCTCGCTTTTATGCTGACCTGTTTTACAGTAATAAGCAAAATGCTCGCAGTTATTAAAAAAAACGTTGTATGCCTTCTCACATAACTTACTCTTTGCTCGTTGCACGACCATGTCATTGGCGTTACAACTTCCGTACTCTTTTATATGAATTTTTCTGCCCTTTCCAAATCTATTTTTAGGAATGATAGCTACTCTTTGCATATCGTAATGAATGATGTAACCATCGCCGCAGTCAATTCCATGATGAGTGACAGGAAAGCCATCAAAGAAAAAACTAACGTATATATGATCTCCTCGACCCATAATGACATCTCTCTATAGAAATACGTATATCGGATTATTCTATAGAAAGATTAAGGGGATTACATTTTATTATCCAATTGTGGAATTACGGAAAAGTATAAAAGGCCGTAATTAAGAACTAAGGCTTAAAATTTAGAAAAAATATGAGTTTTGATAGAGAAACACTGGAATAAACAAACAAATATGCAAAAATTCATCTATCCTGCCTGTGATTTCAGAAAATTTTATTGTTAATTTTTATGAAGTAAAATGGGCTATCGTAGTTTCTCAGCTCCTCAACTTGTTGGAGATGTCAAGAATCATGGAGACGCTTACAATTCATGCGGTTAAGTAGTACATATATTTCATCTTTTCTGTCAAGAGACTGAAGAATTCCTTTGACAGTCACAACATAATGAACGGGTATAAAACGCAAAAAGGATAAAACCCGTGACAGAGGAATTTAAGAGAGGCGATAAGGTTGAATGGAAAACCTCACAAGGTAAAACTACTGGTGAGGTAGAGAAAAAATTGACTTCACCTACAGAGATAAAAGGACATCACGTTGCTGCTTCCAAAGATAATCCTGAGTATTTAGTCAAAAGTGACAAAACAGGAAAAGAAGCTGCTCACAAACCTAATGCTCTTGAAAAAGTTGAGGAGTAGTGCAGCGATATGACTCAAAGCCTCAAACTAGTAATTGACGAATTTAACTCCTCTGTGAATATGACAGCTAAAGAACTAGCAGTTTGGCTGGAAACTGAGGAATCACAATCCGTTGGACAGAAGAAAGAAGACGATGAGTCCATTGGACATAAATCTGGCAAGCATATCCTTGAAATGTTGCAAAAGAAAAATGATGAGTATACTGATGACGATATATCTCACATGAAAAAAGTCATCAGCTATATTCACCGTCATTTAGCACAACAACCTGAGGGAGATGTTGAGCACACGCGTTGGCGTTACTCTTTAATGAATTGGGGACACGATCCGTTAAATTAGAAAATTATGAATTATGAATTATGAAAAGAATTAGAATTTATTATTCATAATTCACAATTCATAATTTTTTAGCCAAACCAGTGAGATGGTTCGCAATCGGGTTTGATCTCTTCACATAAATGATGGCTAACCCAATCTGATTTTTCTTGAAAAATAGAAAAAATCCCTTGTTGAATTAAATTCTCTAGATGGAGTTGCTGCTCTAATGGTTGACGGCGCAACTTATAGCTTGACCAATAAGCTTTTTCTGGTTCAACTGCACCGTAAAGGCAAGGAATCCGGCTGAGAACGTAAGCTATGAGTTCTTGTCGTAAATCTGGAATAGCAAAAGCCTGTTGATAAGGATAATATGGATAATGGTCTAAAATGCTTTCAATTTCTTTGATGACGGATTGCTCTGTTAGGTTGACAACTGTTTTCATAAATGTTGAACTCCTGTTTCTGTATTTCATAAATTGATGAAAAATACCAGTTATTTTTAGCAAGCCATGTTGCAATACGGCTTTAGCCCTTAGGTTTACTATTCCACAGCTAGCTAAAAAGAAATTAAAGCAATAATTGCTAAAATCATTAGCCTAACTTTGACTCCCAAAAATACTGAATATTTGCCTGCATCTACTTGAATAAAAGTGAATTCTTTTTAAGAAATGTTTCTTTAAAAAAATTCATAAAATGGTGATGTGTCTTTGTTTTATTTATAGTGCTAGTTCTTGAAAATTTCTACTTTTTGGGCAGAAAAATACATAAAACGCAGTACAAACTCCAAGCAAGCTTATTTTGTCAATCGTAGAGGTGCTTTTTCAAAATAAATTATAAATTTAATTTTTAATAATTTTTACATTAGTTAATATTTGGCTCTTCTTTTTGTATGAGGATCTTATATTGTGTTTGGATAATGGCTTCTGATTAAAAATTAAGCGTGTCGCTGGTTCTCCCAATCTCCGCGTCATTCTTATCGTCATTACTTAGGCGAAGAACCTGATATTAGAGCAGTAGGGCGAGCGCTGTCCACTCCGTATGTCTTTTGGTTGGCATTGCCCATCCTACAGCACTGAAAATTTTTCACGAATGCTTTAGCTCTGCTACGTGCAATTTATAGTGACTTTTATATAGAGCTATTAAAAACCTCTAAAAAACTAAGTTTTGGTAGAGTCAAATGACGCAGGGAGTTGTTTGTTGCTTCTGCTGCTGCAATACCTGAAAGCATTGCACCCTCTACAAAATTGCCACCACACCAATCGCCGCAACAGATAAGAGGTACAGCAGTGTCAGCAGCTAAATAAGTCGCTTGCAAAGGACGGGTGGGAAAGGCGTAGCGCCAGCGATGAACTTGTATCCATTCTGGAGTTTTTAGCCACGACATCTGTAACGACTCAGCCGCACGATCTAACATAAATTCTCCGGCAGGTTTTAAATCTTGGGTTTGCTCGTGGTGTTGGGCAAAAGCAGCGCTACTTTGCAGAACAAAAACGGGTTGTTGGGGTTTGGAACGTTTGCTACTATCCAAACCAATCCATGCCAAATGCTCATCTTCAATAAAAGTGACTGCTTTCCAGTCTATTGGGGGTTTTAATGTGGATGGATATCCGGCGATCGCACTCAAGCAAGGAGAAAATTCTACAGAACGCAGGTTATTAAGAAATGTTGCCCCCAAGATATTTTCTCCTAAAGGTTCCAATAGCATTAAGGCTTGAGGTGAAGGAATAGCAATGACTACCGATGTTGCTGTTATCTCTTCATTCGAGGCATCCATTGCCAGCCGCCATTTTTTTTCAGGAGTGGGGGTAATTGCTGTTACGCGTTGGTTCAGCAAAATGTCCAAACCAGGGGCAAGAAATTTTGCGATCGCACTTATTCCTACAGGCGCGGTATATCGGGGCTTGGGTACTGAAGATTCGGGCGTAGGGACTGAGGAATGGGGTTTGAGTTCGTGAACTGTCTGTGTCCAAACCTCTAAAATATGGTGCTGGAGTAACACTTCAATAAAACGTTCTAAAAGTTCACCTTTTGGCTTGAGGTAACAAGTCCCGTGATCCGCACAAGTATTAAATAAACGGCGTGTTGCGACTCGTCCCCCCAAACCACGAGACTTTTCTACAACAAGTACTGAATATCCAGCTTGCTTCAACTGTTGGGCGCAAACTAAACCAGCCATACCGGCACCAATCACTGCAACATCAGTCATTAGTCATCATGAGTTACGGGTCATTTGTCATTATCAAAGGACAAAGGATAAAAAGACAATTTATGAGTCTTAAAAGCTAATAGTAGAATAAAGTACATACCAAAGCTGCATGGAAGGGAGGAAGGTAAATTGGATGAACTAAGGGCGGTTCTAGAACTGGCAACTGAAGAAGAATTGAAAGATTTGACAGCAATCCTTTTTAGTCGTAAGTTTAATCCTCTAGATTACGTTCATACACCTGAGCCTATAGAAGTACAAAGTAAAGGTCGCAAAGCTTGGCTCGATACATTAGAGCAACGCTTTCGTTATTTAGCTGCCGATGGAGTTACAGTACTGCGAGGACGTACTAGTCAAGTAAGTTACAGGCAAGTGCTGATTCAAGTATGTAAGTATTTAAAAATACCTTATTCCCACGAACTGACTACTGTTGATTTAGAAGCCGAAGTTTTTCTATTTTTGCTCGGACACGTTTGGAAAAAATTGCCAGAAAAAGATAAGCAAAAATTTACAGTTCAAGTTCAGCATCAACTCGCTCAATCACAACCAAACCAAACTCTGCCACTTTCATTACAGCGAGATCCCATTGGACTTCTTTTTAAAGGTGGAAGTGCTTTGGCTGTGACTTCCATTATTCAACCGTTGATGTTGAAACAAATCGCCCGTCAGTTTGCAATGCACTTTGCGACTTATGAAGTGACCAAACAAGCTGTCGTTCAAGGTTCCGAGGTAGCAGCCAACCAATTTCAACACTATGTCACTTTGCAAATGGCAAAGCAGGGTATGGCTGTCAGTGCCACTCGTTACAGTGTAGCTCGCACTATGTTCGCTTTCTTAGGACCGATGATGTGGGCTTGGTTTTTTGCAGATTTGGGATGGAGAGCAATTGCTACCAACTACAGTCGAATTATACCCACTATTTTCACACTTGCTCAGATTCGCCTTACTCGTACTGAATGTTGGGAGTTTGCGTGAAAATTCTCCTTCGCCATCTCAACTTTAGCGTGCAGTCTCGTTGGAAATACACCTTACTGGGACTAGCTATCTTCCCACTCATTCCTCTATTTGGGGCTGTAAGTATGGGTTGGGCTATATTGGGAACCTTAATGCAACAATATCGTGCGGTGGTGAGTCGCCCCCTCAACAGGGGGTTTATGCTTCTCAGTGTCTGGCTAATCCTTACAGCTAGCTTTGCTTACAATAAGACGGAAGCTTTCATAGGATTGTTTAATTTTATACCATACTTTCTCGTTTTTGCCAGCTGGAGTGTTCTGATTCAAACCATAGCTCAATTGCGGCAACTGTCTTGGCTGTTGGTAATAACCTCTGTGCCAGTCATAGTCGTTGGTTTGGGACAGTTGCTTTTAGGATGGGCGACTCCCCCCCAAGGATGGATAGGTTTTTTGGGTTGGGCGATCGCACCAGGAGGAGAACCACCAGGTCGGATGTCTTCTATATTTATGTATGCCAACAGCTTAGCTGGCTATCTCATAATAGTTTTCATTCTGAGTTTGGGATTGTGGCTGGAACAATGGCGATCGATGATTAGGGGGACAGGGGAGATAAGGGAGACAAGGGAGACAAGAAAGGAAATTCTCCCTTTTCTACCCCCTCTCCCCTTCCTCTTCCTCACTCTGGCAATTCTTCTCAATCTTGTCGCACTTATTTTGACTAACTCGCGCAACGCTTGGGCAATTGCGATTTTTGTCTGTTTGGTCTACGCCTTATATCAAGGCTGGCGCATTCTTGTCGCCACTGTCACAGGTGTGGCTGCGAGCGTGCTTTTAGCTGCTTTTGCTCCAACACCTATTGCTCTGCTGTTCCGTCAGTTTATTCCTCGTTTCTTTTGGGCGCGGTTGAATGACGAACTTTATCCCGATCGACCCGTGGCTTTACTTCGCAAAACGCAATGGCAATTTGCTGTATCGATGGCTCAAGAGCGCCCCTGGACTGGTTGGGGTTTGAGAAACTTTACAGTACTTTACGAGGCAAAAATGCAAATTTGGTTGGGGCACCCTCACAGCTTATTTTTAATGCTGTTTGCCGAAACCGGTCTACCTGCAACTCTTGTTTTCTGTGGTTTATTGGGCTGGATATTTGTTGGAGGTGTCCAACTTTTACAAAATTCAAAGGACCTAAAGGCAAAAGACAAAACAATTCTCTTCAGTTACCTTGTTGTTTTTATTGGTTGGGTACTATTCAATACTGTAGATGTTAGTTTATTTGATTTTCGACTGAACGTCATTTCTTGGTTGCTATTTTCTGCTCTTGCTGGAGTTGTGTATCACTACAAGCAGCAATACAAGATTGCAACTGAGAAGAATTAACAGCCCTTAGATTTCAGCACAAATACTGAGGCTACTAAATTCAAGAGTTAATAATATAACTTTAAGCACGTCTGTGCCTATGTGACTAATTCCACGTTAGTCATTGTTGCTGATTGTTGGGAAGATGTAGGAACACTTCTTTTGATGTTTTCCTGCATAACAGGCATCTCTTGGAGATGCCTTTATTTATTTGGTTATACCAAGTTGCTTTCATACATCTCCCTCATCTCCCCCCTCTGCCTTGTCCCATCAATAAGCAATATCTTTGAATGCAACTCCGTATTAGTTGTGAGTGGTTGGTCTTTGGTGGTTGTTGTGCTTGTAAGATAGGTGTGAGAGGAAAATTAACAGGATATCTAGGTAGTCATCAACGAGCTACACTATAACGCATAAGAAAACCTGTATACCTTCTGCCCTCTACCTTTTTTCAACTCAGCTAATTTCTATGTTCACAACGGATGATTTTCTTCAATACACCCAATGGTCGGGTATCGCAACATTAGCGTTTGCCGGTCTGGTGATTTTGGGTTTTGTTTTTAAATGGGGTATTCGCTTTCGTCTTGTAGGTGCAACCGGTTTTATGCTTGTGGTTACGGGGGGACTCTTTGCTCTCTCGTTAACACCTTTAACTCGTACTATCATTCCAGATGCTTTACGTTACAGCCTTGTTTATGATAACGGAGGTCCGCAAGCAGTCATTGCGCTTCCGCCTGCGGAAGTGACTCCATCGCAATTGGAAGCAACTTTACGTCAAGCAGCAAGCGATTTATATTCTTACGGTCGTTTGGGTGCATTAAGCGATAACCAGTTGACGGTTCGAGCACGAACTATCATACACCCAGAAAAAGGTGTTTCTATTCCTCTTTATCTGGGTCAGGTTAGGAGATCTCTTGCTAAACGTGAAGACCAACAAATGGCGATCGAGATTTACCAAGATAAATTGGCTCAGTTACCTCAACCTACTGCATAATTAAGGATACATCAACCGTGTATTCAGGCTGCTACGCAAGGTAAAGTCTTACGGACTGCGTTTTCAGCCTGAGTTTGGTAACCAGAGAGAAGAGATTTTACACAAGGCAAATTTTTTGTGTTTAGAGATACTAGTATTATTTTTTGTTAAGATATAAGTCTCAAGATTACTCAAAGTATTACGAGCAAATTTAACGTGAGTTCGATGAAGTCAAAACAGACCTCACCCCAAACCCCTCTCCTAGGAGGAAAAAGGCTTCAAACCCCAATCGTAACGTTGTTCTTCCCTCTTTTAAAAGGGAGTGAGTGTGAGGTCTGTCGAACCTACATAAAGTTAAAACTCAAGATCTGTTGGGAACTGAAACAGTTACCCTTCAATTATGTATAGTTCCTTCACGTATCCAGAAGTGTTACTTTCATAGTTAGTGATATGTCTAATCAAGCGACGGAAAAGTTGTCTACTCCAAACTCTTACTCGTTATTCACCCTCTGTGTAGCCCCAGCAAAAGTCCTGAGAGGGTCTAAAATTTTGGCTCAAGCTACGGATGCGATCGCCACATTGGGAAGTCGTCCCTTAATTGTGGGAGGCAATGCTTTACGACAAGCGGCTTCGGGTCAAAGTACTGCTGCTCTTCAACTCCACTTGCAACCACTTTTGCAGCACCAGCATTTACATTCTGCACTCGCTTATTATACCCCTGATTGTAGTGAAGCGAGCTTAAAATCTTTGCACAAAGCAGCACAAGAACATAAAGCTGATGTCATTGTTGGTGTTGGTGGTGGTAAGGCATTAGACACAGCTAAATTACTAGCCCACCAATTGCACTTACCAGTCGTGACCATCCCTACCTCAGCCGCCACCTGTGCTGCTTGGACAGCTCTATCCAACGTGTATTCTCGTGAAGGTGCTTTTCTCTACGATGTAGCACTTTCTCGGTGTCCCGATTTGCTGGTACTCGATTACGATTTAGTGCAAACTGCCCCACAACGTACACTTGTAGCCGGTATTGGAGATGCACTCGCTAAGTGGTATGAAGCTTCTGTAAGTAGCGGACACTCAGAACAAACCTTGATTATTGCTGCGGTGCAACAAGCGCGAGTGTTAAGGGATATCCTCTTCCAAAAATCTATCACTGCCATCAAACATCCAGGTAGCGAAGCTTGGCGGGAGGTTGTAGATGCTACAGTATTACTTGCGGGTGTCATTGGGGGACTTGGAGGCGCACAATGTCGTACTGTAGCCGCTCATGCCGTACATAACGGTTTGACTCACATTTCCAAAGGTAGCGGTAGCATTCACGGTGACAAGGTTGCCTATGGTATTTTGGTGCAACTGCGTTTGGAAGAAACGATCCAGGGCAATCAGCTAGCAACGACTGCACGACAACAGTTATTGAAGTTTTATGCAGAGATTGGTTTACCCCAAAAACTGAATGATTTGGGATTGGGGAATATTACACTGACACAATTACAGACTGCGGCAGAAATTGCACTAGCTCCAAATTCCGATATCCACAGACTGCCGTTCAAAGTTTCCCTAGAACAATTGATGGCAGCGATGGTTTCTACCACCGCACCGATAGAAGGAAATCGCACTCCTATAAATTTGACGCAAAGCGCGGAAAAAGTTGAGTAGTCACGAGTGCAAAGGAGTCGGTAATGATAAGGTTCCTTTGCACTCCCCACATTTACCGCACTGTCTCGTCATATAATTCATAATTCATAATTCATAATTGTTTCGATGACTTTAGATTGGATTGTCCCAGCTGAACGCGTACAGAAATTACCTCCCTACGTATTTGCCCGTCTAGATGAACTCAAGGCAAAAGCACGGGAACAAGGGCTGGATTTAATTGATTTGGGCATGGGAAACCCAGATGGTGCAACGCCTCAACCAGTGGTAGAAGCGGCAATGAAAGCTTTGCAAAATCCTGCCAATCACGGCTATCCTCCTTTTGAGGGAACTGCCAGCTTTCGCCGTGCTATTACTAATTGGTATCAAAGGCGTTATGCCGTGGATTTAGATCCAGATAGCGAAGCATTACCCTTACTTGGCTCTAAAGAAGGATTGGGTCATCTTGCTATGGCTTATATCAATCCGGGTGATTTGGTTTTAGTTCCCTCTCCTGCTTATCCCGCTCATTTCCGGGGTCCTGTCATAGCGGGCGGGAAGATCCACAGTTTAATTCTCAAGCCAGAGAATGATTGGCTGATCGATCTAGCTGCAATTCCCGACTCTGTAGCCGAACAAGCAAAACTTCTCTACTTTAATTATCCCAGCAATCCTACAGCGGCTACTGCACCACGCGAATTTTTTACAGAAATTGTCGCTTTTGCTCGCAAGTACGAGATTTTATTGGTACACGATCTGTGTTACGCCGAATTAGCTTTTGATGGTTATCAACCAACAAGTTTGTTAGAAATTCCAGGGGCAAAGGAAATTGGGGTTGAGTTTCATACCCTGTCTAAAACTTATAATATGGCGGGTTGGCGCGTTGGTTTTGTTGTAGGCAATCGTCGTATTATTCAGGGTTTGCGAACGTTAAAAACTAACTTGGATTATGGTATTTTTGCAGCATTGCAAACTGCTGCGGAAGCAGCTTTACAACTACCCGATGAGTATTTGTATGAGGTGCAAGAACGATATCGCAATCGCCGTGATTTTGTCATTCAAGGTTTGGGGCAGTTAGGTTGGGATATTCCTAAAACTAAGGCAACAATGTATCTCTGGGTTCCTTGTCCTAATGGTGTCAGTTCTACGGATTTTGCCTTAAGTGTCTTGCAGCAAACGGGTGTTGTAGTGACGCCCGGTAACGCTTTTGGGGTCGCAGGGGAAGGGTATGTAAGGATTAGTCTAATTGCAGATTGCGATCGCTTGGGTGAGGCTTTACACAGATTTAAACAAGCGGGGATTTACTATTCTCAAAAGTAAGAAGTTAAGGTGAGGGTGAGGGAAGATTGTTAACTTGCCCTTCTCTCAATCTAAACTTTCACAAAATTAGTTTTTTAAAGAACTCCAGGGGGTGCAGAGGATACAGAGTCAAGAGGAAAAATTTCCTATCTGAAGTGGTTTCTCATTATTTCCCTAGCTTGTTCTGGACTCATTGTTAGATCGGGAAAGTTTCGATTTGATAACTCATATTGTTGTTGTAAACCGCCTAATACCTGCTCTACAGACCAACCAGTCCAAATGCGAGAAATTTTTTCTAAAATGTAGCGTCTTTCTCTTGGTTTTTGCCACCAAACAGTTATTTTTTTGTTAATTTCGTCTATGCAGGCACCGCTTTCAATACGATCGTGCGAACCATCACCCCTATAGTTAGGTGGTTCGCTTGGTAGAGCGAAAGTTGATTGCTTTGCCTGAAGAATTTGCAATAATTGCGAACCTAAAAGCAGAATATTTTCTATATTCCAAGGAAAGCAATAGTCATGAATTGAACTATCTAGATATTTAACTGTAATAAAAGATTCTATCCACCTGCTTTCAATATAAAGGAGTTCACCTGTATCAAAATCAAATTCTCGCGGATCGATCTCAATATATGAAGAAACTTCTTTTATGTTTATAGCTTCAAAGTTTAAATAATGTTTTGGAATCACGAACTTTGGATTAAGTCCAATATATTCAGATATTTCAGCAATGCCACGATATGCCCAATTTACAGTCCAATCTACCCAATGTTCTCGTACAATTAAGACCGTTGCTTGAATGAGTGGATAATTGAAAGACCATCCTTTTGCTTCTGGTCCAATGAAGAACTTTAAAACCTTATTATACTCATCCACTAACACAGCGCTATCACACCAAACCTCATCTAAAAGATACCCCGGATCTGGACGCATAGAGCGCAAATCGGAAATTGCTTCTGGAGGACCGGAAAACAACCATGTACCAATTCTTCCAATACACCATCTATCTACATAAGTCCGCAGATTTTGCTTTTTGTCGAGGTAGGCATAATTAGCGCGATCGCTCATACATTGCATTTTGATAAATGCTCATTATACTCAGCCAACACGAGAAGTCACAAACCATCAAGGTGAAGTTTCCTTATGCCAAATTTAATTCTCGCGTGGGATGCCAGTCACAAGAGTAGAAAGCTAGTATAGTAAATCAACCCAGTCTTTGTGGAACTTACTTAGTTGTTGTGATTCACCAACACTCGGAAACTATTCTTAACGAGCCATTTGAACAAACATCAGAACGGGGCTATTCATTTACCTGGTTCGATTGGTTTTGTCTGTGGTATCCTCCTGGTTGGCTCATTCTATTTAACCGACACTGGCAACACTATCACGCAGATCCGGAAGGTTGGAATTGGCTGGAATATATTTTGTTTCTCATTCCTGGAGGGTTCTACATAGCATTATTTATTCGTTGGTTGCGTCTTGGTTGTCGTTCCCCAAAGAGTGAGACGGTTGAATTTGACCCCATTTATCAACAAGCATTTCGAGATGAAATTCTTGCTCCCATCGTGAAATATTATTTTCGGGGTGAGTTACAACAAATTGAAAATTTGCCGCAAACGGGATCGGTCATTGTGGCAATGAATCACGCAGGAATGTGTTTTCCTTGGGATATTGTCACGCTAGGTTACCTTTTAAGTAAAACAAGAGGATGGGTGGTACAACCGTTAGCTGGGGTATCTTTATTCGATCATGCTTGGATACATTGGTGGCTACCACCTGGATGGACAAAGATTTTAGGTGCTGTCAGAGCAGAGTTAGATGATTTTGAAGCTGCAGTACAAGAACAAAAAATTCTCCTGTATGCGCCAGAAGGATTGCGCGGACCAAGAAAAGGTTGGGGAAAACGCTATCAATTGGAAACGTTTGATTTGAGTTTTATTCGGCTCAGCCAGCGCTATGAAATTCCTATATTGCCTGTAATATGCATTGGTAATGAAAACTTACACCCTTGGACATGGAATATTAGAAAGCTACAAAAGCTATTAAATTTGCCTTTTTTGCCTATCTCACCTTTAATGCCAATATTTATTCTTTTTCCTTCAATGGGAGTTTGGGCAATGAGGGGTCGCTTGCGTTATTTTATTCAGCCTTTGTATGCAGTAGAAGGCGATAGTGATGGTATAGAAAGAGCAGTTGCTTATCAAAAAGCACAACAGTTAAAAGAAAAGATACAAGCTCAAATCATTCAAATATTAAGGGTCTGTAGATGAGTATTGAAAAGCCCTGTTCCATCGCTATCTAACTTAAGATATTGGTGCAGGATACTGCGCTCGCCGTGACGTGGGATTTTCTGACCCGTGTTGGGAGCGATCGAGCTACCTGTGAAACACAAAATAAATTGGACTTATCAACATATTGCGATGAGATATTGAAAATCATGACAAATATGTGAAAGATTTTTGACTTGGGATATCTTAAACTGACCTTGAGTAATTTTTACCAAATTTAAGGTAGCTTTTACCTTAAAGGAGTAAGCATATGACCGCTCAAGCCAAAATCGTCGCGATTGTTACAGGCGCTTCCAGAGGTATTGGAGCCGAGATTGCTAAAAAACTTGCTTCCAATGGTTTCGCTGTGGTGGTTAACTACGCTGGTAATAAGCAAAAAGCAGATGAAGTTGTGAATGCCATCAAAGCTACGGGAGGAGAAGCAATCTCAGTTCAAGGGGATGTATCTAACTCCAAAGATATTGCCTATTTATTTGATACCGCCGAACGGGAATTCGGTGGCATTGATGTCTTGGTAAATAACGCGGGTATTCAAACCCCAACAGCTATTAATATTGCCGATACTGACGATGAATTGTATGACCGGATTTTCAATACAAATACTCGCGGTACATTCTTTCTTTTGCGACAAGCTGCCAAGAGATTGCGTGAAGGCGGACATATCGTTAACTTTTCAACCAGTGCGGTTGGTCTAGCTATGCCCGGTTATGGCGTGTATGCAGCCTCAAAGGCTGCTGTTGAAATCTTTACTAACATTATGGCTAAGGAACTCAGGGGACGAAATATTACTGTCAATGCTGTTGCACCCGGACCTACCGCTACGGATCTGTTTTATCAGGGTAAGTCTGAGGAATTGATCCAGAAATTTGCTCAACAAGCACCGCTAGAGCGATTGGGACAACCAGAAGATATTGCTAACGCTGTTGCTTTCTTAGTGAGTCCTGCAGGAAGTTGGATTAACGGTCAAACTATCCGTGTAAATGGCGGTATTGTTTAGTTGCTCTCATTGTTCTCGTTCTCAGGCTCCCCCTAGGAACGAGAACAATGAGAAACTATGGGAGCGCTTCAGGTATTGACGTTCCAAAGCGGTACCCTTTGCCATAAACAGTGTGAATTAAAGGGGTTTCACCTGTCTGTTCAATCTTCCGCCGTAGCAAACGAATCAGTGCAGCGATCACATTACTGCTAGGTTGTTCGCCATCCTCCCACAAATGTTGCAAAATCTGCGCGTGAGTCAGCAATTGCCCGGAATTTTCCATAAAATACTGCAAAAGCTGGCTTTCCTTTTCAGAAAGTTCGATGGCTCTTCCCTGACGATAAGCAACTTGGTTATCGCTATCGAATTCCAAATCGGCAACAGTTAACTTTTGAGTGGTTGCATTATAAGGCTGCGAACTAGAACGACGCAACAAAGCCCGAACTCGTGCCAATAATTCGCGCAATTCAAACGGTTTCACCAAATAATCATCTGCACCGACATCTAAACCTTGAACTCGGTCATCTAGAGTATCCTTAGCAGTCAGAAACAGAACGGGAGTGGTTTTCCCTTCGCGTCGCAATTCCTGACAAATCTCTAATCCTGTCTTCCCCGGAAGCATCCAATCTAAAATCAGCAGATCGTAGTGACCATCTTGTACCAATTGGCTACCGCTTGTTCCATCATAAACAGCATCAACACTGTATCCCTCACGAGTAAGCACGCGAGTCAAAGGGTCTGTGAGTTCAATTTCATCATCAACTACCAAAATTCGCATATCACGTATTATTTTGGATTTGGATTTTCGATTTTGGATTTTGGGTTGAAAAATATGTTCGGGAAACTGATATCCTACAAATTTGAGCGCTAAATAGTAACCTCCTCAACTAAAATCCCCATATGCTAACTGTTGCACTGCCAAAAGGCGAACTTCTTAAAAATAGCATCCACATACTGCAAGATGTGGGATTGGACTTTAGTGCTTTTTTAGATTCAGGTAACCGCCAACTTCAGATTACTGACTCTAGCGGACAAGCCAAAGGGCTACTGGTACGGGCACAAGATGTACCGGTTTATGTAGAATACGGTCAGGCACAGTTGGGTATTGTTGGTTACGACGTATTGCGGGAGAAAAAACCGCAAGTCGCGCATCTAGTTGATTTACAGTTCGGACATTGTCGAATGTCGGTGGCGGTGAAAAAATCAAGCCCTTATCGTTCGGCATTGGAGTTACCCCCTCACGGTCGAGTCGCTTCAAAGTATGTCAACTGTGCTCGTGAATATTTTTACAGCTTGGATTTTCCTGTAGAAATTGTACCGTTATCCGGTTCTGTGGAACTAGGTCCGATTACGGGAATGTCTGAGGCGATCGTCGATTTAGTCTCTACAGGAAGAACTTTGCGCGAGAATGGGTTGGTTGAGATTGCAACTCTGTATGAAAGTACGGCTAGGTTAATTGCCCATCCTTTGAGTTACCGCCTCAATACAGGTCATTTACTTGAGTTAGTTGAGAAATTACGCCTGTCAGTTCTCTCGACGATCGCAGTATAGATGATTCATTTTCTTTGAACTCAGTGGGTAGATCGGGGCAAATGAAAATTGTAAAGCTAGCTCGGCATTGTCGCTTTTAAGCCAGACAATGTCGGGCACGTATCTGTATTTTTATAAAAATAATTATTACAATATATATATGTTGCGTTAACAATAAGAGTAAAAAAGATCCGCTAATAGTGTTAAAACTTAAAATAACTTTCAAAATACAAAGATCGGCCACTTTCGCAAGCTATAAATAGAGCAAACTACAGAGTTATTTCTGTAAATTTATTTAAAGATTTATGAAACTCCAGACAAGTTATGACGAAACGGCGAGGTTAGAAGCCCTGCGCCAATATCAAATTCTCGATACCGAACCCGAAGAAGCATACGACAATATTGCCAAGCTAGCTGCCTTCATTTGTGACGCTCCTATTGTTTTGGTCAATTTTATTGATAGGGATCGCCAATGGTTTAAGGCAAAAATAGGTATTGACTTTACAGAAGTCCCTCGAAGCGTAGGTTTGTCTTACCTGTGCCAAGACAACCAAGATGTGGTAGTTGTCTGTGACACTCATGCGGATGAAGAGCTAGCAAAGAATCCAGTTGTTGTATCCTACCCTCATGCCAGGTTTTATGCAGGAGTTCCCTTAATGACTCCTAAGGGAGAGATGGTGGGTACTCTCTGTGTGATCGATCGCGTTCCCAGAGAACTGCACCAGCAACAGATAGAAGCTCTCAAAGCTTTAAGCCGCCAAGTTATCAGTCAACTGGAACTCAGACGCAATCTAACTGATGTATGCCGTTTTGCAGATGAACTTCAACTGACGCAGGAAAAACTAGCACACAGTGAAAATCTTCTCCGTACAATTGTTCAATCAGAACCAGAGTGTGTCAAATTACTTGCCAAGGATGGTACTCTACTGGAGATGAACCCAGCAGGGCTGGCAATGATTGAGGCTGATTGTCTCAATCAAGTTGTGGGAAAATGTATCTATCCCCTAATTGCCCCCGACCACCGTCAAGCATTTATCGATCTCACAAATAAGGTGTTTCAAGGTGAATCGGGGATACTGGAATTTGAACTTATTGGCTTGAAGGAAAAGCGTTGTTGGTTGGAAACTCACGCCGTTCCCTTGCGTAATTCTGAGGGAGATATCATTTCGCTGTTAGCAGTTACTCGCGATACGACCGCTCGCAAACAAGCAGAACAAGAACGTCAAAAACTTCTAGAACGAGAACAAATAGCACGGGAACAAAGTGAAGTCGCTCAACGCGAAGCAGAAGACGCCCGAAACCAGAGCATAAAAATATTGGAGAGTATTACTGATGCTTTCTTTGCCCTAGATAAAGATTGGCGTTTTATTTATATCAATCGACAAGCAGAACGATTGTTACAAAGCAAGCGGGAAGAATTACTCGGTCATTCAGTATGGGATAAGTTTTCTGAAGCAGTTGATTCTACTTTTTATCACGAATATCACAAAGCAGTAGCCCAACAGGTCAGTGTTTCTTTTGAAGCATTCTATCCACCCCGAAATACTTGGTTTGAAGTCCATGCTTATCCTACTAGCGAAGGGCTTTCCGTATATTTTCAAGACATTACTCAGCGCAAGTACGCTGAAATAGCGCTGCGAGAAAGTGAAGAACGGTGGCAATTGGCTCTAAGGGGCAATAATGATGGGATTTGGGACTGGAATATCAAAACGAATGAAGTGTTTTTCTCTCAGCGTTGGAAGGAAATGCTGGGGTATGAAGATCGTGAAGTTGGCAATTATCTGGATGAGTGGAAGAAACGAATTCATCCTGATGATTTAAACAGGGTTATGGAAGTGATAAAGAATCACTTTGCAAAAAAGATGCCCTACTATATCAGCGAACATCGAATACAGTGCAAAGACGGTTCTTATAAATGGATTTTAGATAGAGGTCAAGCACTTTGGGATGAGGCTGGTAATGTCTTGCGAATGGTAGGTTCTCACACAGATATTACAGAACGAAAGCTAGCAGAAGAAGAATTAAAGCACCAAAACAGGCGATCGCAACTTTTTGCGGAAATCACCTTAAAGATTCGCCAATCATTACAAATTGAGGAAATTCTGCAAACAGCAGTCACGGAAGTTCAAAAACTGCTAAAAGCAGATCGAGTTCTTGTCTTCCGTCTTTGGGCAGAGGGTGCAGGGACTGTCATGCAAGAGGCTGTTTTGCCCGGATTTCCTGTAGTTTTGGGAAAAAATCTTCACGATCCCTGCTTTGGTAAAGACTATCAAGAACCATACTCTCAAGGAAGAGTGAGTGCAATTAGCGATATTGAAACAGCAGGTATCCAAGATTGCCACAGACAATTCCTCGCACAATTTGGTGTAAAATCTAATCTTGTTGTACCAATACTGCAACGGGAAAATTTATGGGGTTTGCTAATTGCTCATCAATGCGATCGCCCGCGAAATTGGAGCAATGTAGAGATTGAGTTATTAAAGCAGTTAGCCGATCAAATTGGTATTGCTTTATCACAAGCGCATCTATTGGAACAAGAAACCCACCAACGTCAGGAACTCCTTCGTTCCAATGCCGAACTAGAACAATTTGCATACGTTGCTTCTCACGATTTGCAAGAACCATTGCGAATGGTTACGAGTTACCTACAGCTTTTGGAGAGACGCTACAAAGAGAAACTAGACGGTCAAGCTCATGAGTTTATAGCTTATGCGGTGGATGGGGCGCATCGAATGCAAAAACTCATTCAGGATTTATTGAGTTATTCCCGTGTCAGCACTCGCGCCCAGCCTTTTAAATTAGTTAAGTGTCAGTCTCTTGTCAAGAGCGCTCTTACCAATCTCAAAATAGCCATAGAAGAAAGTGGTGCTGTTATCACCCAGGATTCATTACCTGAAGTTATGGCAGATCCCACACAACTGACACAGCTGTTTCAAAATCTGATTGGAAATGCCATCAAATTTCGCAGCAAGCAAACACCTCAAATTCATATTGGAGTTGAACGTATAGAAGAAAAATGGCGATTTGCCGTCAAAGACAATGGAATTGGCATTGAACCCCAGTATGCCGAGCGAATTTTTATTATTTTCCAAAGATTGCACACTAGAGATAAGTATCCCGGCACTGGTATTGGACTGGCAATATGTAAGAAAATTGTGGAACGTCACGGTGGAAACATCTGGGTTGAGTCACAACCAGAACAGGGTACAACTTTCTTCTTTACTATCCCCGATAGAACAGGAAATCGATTGTGAGTATAGAAATAGTTATGCCTATTGAGGTTTTGCTTGTAGAAGACAATCCCGGCGATGTGCAATTGACCCAGATTGCTCTGGAAGATAGCAAAATCTCCGTGAACTTAAATGTAGCACGCGATGGCGTTGAAGCTATGGCATTTTTACGCAAAGAAGGTCAGTATAAAATAGTACCTACACCCGATATTATTTTACTCGATCTCAATTTGCCTAGAAAAGATGGGCGAGAAGTGCTAGCAGAAATAAAAGAAGATAGAATTCTTAGAAGAATTCCAGTGGTCGTTCTAACCACATCTGGTTCGGAAGAAGATGTACTTAGAGCCTACAATCTTTGTGCAAACTGTTACATTACCAAACCCGTTGACTTTGACCAATTCGTTAAAATCGTACATTCTATCGAAAGTTTCTGGTTTACTGTCGTCAAATTACCACAAGAGTGAGGAAGGGGGGAGTGGGGAAGTGGGAAAGTGGGGGAAAATAGGGATATAGGGACTAGCGATTGGGGATTGGGAAATTAATTACCATTTCCCCAATTACCTTTCCATTCCTTCTTGTATAAGCAGTTAAAAATGACTACTAACCACTAACCAACATAATGAAAGTTTTATTAGTTGAAGATAACCCTGGAGATGTTCGGCTGTTGCAGGAATTTTTATTAGAAGTTCCATCTGTTGAATTTGTGCTGAAACAGGTACAACAGTTAGATGAAGCACTCAAATCTCTGGAAGAAGAAAGTTTTGATGTCATTTTGCTAGACTTATTACTGCCAGATAGCCAGGGATTAGAAACATTTGTGAAAATCCACTGTCAAACTCCTGCGATTCCCGTGATTGTTTTGACAGGTTTTAATGATGAAAACCTGGCTATTAATGCAATGCAGCAAGGGGCCCAAGATTATTTGGTCAAGGGACAGGTGAATGGCGATTTACTGTTCCGTTCCATGCGCTATGCAATTGAACGTCAGCGCACGGAAGAAGCTTTAAGACAGAGTGAAGAACGATTTCGGGTTGCTTTGAAGAACTCTCCTATCTTTGTATTTAACCAAGACAAAGAACTGCGCTACACCTGGGTTTACAATCCAATTTTTGGGTTGACGGCTGAAGAAATTTTGGGCAAATGCGACTCAGATTTTATTTGGGGTGACGATGGCGAACGTCTTAAAGAAATGAAACTAGGTGTCATTGCTACAGGAATGGGAATCAGGGAAGAAGTTTCCATTGCAACAACCCAAGGAACTCGGTATTACGATCTGACTGTCGAACCATTGTATAATGAGTCCCATGAAATTGTAGGTATCACTTGTGCCTGCATTGACATTAACGAGCATAAATTGGCTGAAGAAAAGATTCGCCAACAAGCTGCTTTACTTGATGTGACAACTGATGCAATTTTTGTTAGAGATTTAGACAATCGTGTTTTATTCTGGAACAAAGGTGCGGAAAATTTGTATGGCTGGCTTTCTAAAGAAGCATGTGGAGAAGATGCTAGCAAGTTTTTGTACAATGAAACGCCACCAGAAGAGGAAGCCGCTTTTGCAAGCGTCACTCGTAAAGGCAAGTGGCAGGGTGAAATGACTAAATTGACGAAGAACAATAAGGAAATCCTTGTAGAGAGCCGTTGGACTTTAGTCTGCGATCGCTATGGCAAGCCCAATTCAATTCTTACTGTAGATACGGATATTTCAGAAAAGAAGCTTTTGGAATCTCAATTATTTCGTACTCAACGCTTGGAAAGTATTGGAACTTTAGCAAGCGGTATTGCTCACGACTTAAACAATATATTAACACCTATTCTAGCAGTCGCGCAACTATTACCCCTAAAGTACCCCGATATTTACGAGCAGGATATGCACCTGTTAGAAATCTTAGAAGATAGTGCCAAACGGGGTGCCGATTTAGTCAAACAAGTTTTGTCTTTTGCACGGGGTGTTGAAGGAAAGCGCATTACTTTACAGCTGAGACACTTAATTAAAGAAGTGATCGCTATTCTCAAAGAAACATTCCCCAAATCTGTAGAAGTCCGAACAGATATACAACAAGATTTATGGATGGTGTCTGGTGATAGTACGCAACTGCATCAGGTACTCATGAACCTTTGTGTTAACGCCCGCGATGCCATGCCCAACGGTGGTACTTTAAGTATCTCTGCCGAAAATTTGTTTGTCGATGAAAATTATGCTCGCATGCATCTAGAGGCAAAAACCGGACCTTACACAGTCATTACTGTTTCGGATACTGGGGTTGGTATTTCTTCTGAAATTATAGACAGAATTTTTGAACCATTTTTCACGACTAAGGAACAAGGCAAAGGCACTGGTTTGGGGCTATCGACGGTCATTGGTATTGTGAAAAGTCACGGTGGATTTGTGAATGTGTATAGTGAAGTTGGCTCTGGAACTCGCTTTAAGGTATACTTTCCTGCGGTTGAGGAAATAGAAACAGAGGTAGCACCGGAAGTTGAGGTATTAACAGGTCATGGAGAACTCATTTTAGTCGTAGACGATGAACCGTCGATTCAAGAAATTACCAAAGCATCTTTAGAAGCATACAACTATAAGATTTTGACAGCAAATGATGGTGTGGAAGCGATCGCCCTCTATGCCCAGTATAAGGATACAATCCGTGTCGTGTTGATGGATATGATGTTACCTTTACTGGATGGTTTAACGGCTATCCGTACCATTCAAAAAATCAACCCACACGTGAAAGTGATTGCTACAAGTGGGCTGATGTCTAGCAGCAAGCTAGCAGCTGCTACTGGTAATGGTGTTCAGAAATTTTTGCCCAAGCCTTATACTGTTAAAGAATTATTGTATGCTTTGCAGACAGTGCTTGGTTGAGTCAGAAACTCTACTCTCGCTCCGATGGCTCCGCCTTCTGTAAGACTACAGAGTATTATTTGCTTGCCACTCATCTCTGGTAATAGCGTAGTATACCACATCATGACCGTAGTAGCGAGTTGATTTTTGATACGTCATGCCGACTTTTTGGATAACCCTGACTGAGGCGGTGTTTTCAGGTTTTGCGATCGCTACAATTCGCTCTAGCTTTGCTTCCAAAAATCCATATTTCAAAGTTGCTTTTGACGCTTCTGTAGCAATTCCCCGATTCCAATAAGATTTATCAAAGACGTAGCCGAGCTCAACTTCAGAAGTATTGTCCAAAAAACCAAGCCCGCAACGACCGATAATTTTTCCACTTTCTCGCTCGACCACAGCCCACATCCCGAAGTTATGTTGCTGCCAATGTTGGATCTGCTTGGACAAGCTTGCTTGAGTTTGTTCCCTTGTTCTCATAGAGAGATATTTCATGACCTCAGCATCGCTATAAAGACGATACAAATCTTGAAAATCGTTTTGACTAAAGTGTCTGAGTCGCAATCGTGCTGTCTCAATCTCCGGCATGGTGTCAAGGTACTAATAGAAACACTACATTGGTAAGGCGCTATCTTTGTTATGTAAAAATTAATATAATCTTTGTATTATGAATAATTCTACAACTCTAACAAAATCTGATACAAAGTACCGTCGGCGTGAAAATGACTGGCGGTTATTTTTGCGTTTAGTACCGTATGCCCGCCGTCATGGAAAATTGCTAGCGCTGTCAATGCTGCTACTCGTACCCATAGCCCTCAGTAACGCCTTGCAACCCCTGCTGATCGGACAGGCTATATCTCTCATTCGCAATGAACCCAATACCTACGAGATTTTCAGAAATCGCCCGATGTTACAAGGGCTACAAACGATCGAAGTTGTACTACTGATAACAGTAGCTATCAGACTGATGTTAACTGGTTTTCAGGGTTATTTGGTACAGACCGTAGGGCAAAGAATCACAGCTGATATCCGAAAAGACTTATTCCATCATGTAACATCGTTAGCAGTGCGTTTTTTTGATAGAACGCCTGTAGGTAAAATTATCACCAGGCTTACCAGCGACGTGGAAGTGTTAGGAGACGTATTTGCGACTGGCGCAATTGGTATTGTGTCAGATTTGTTTTCCATGCTGATAGTGATTGGTTTTATGTTTTCTATCAACTGGCAACTTGCTTTGTTGTTATTGTTAATACTCGTACCAGTATCGGGAGTCATTATTTATTTTCAGCAGCAATATCGAAAAGCAAATTACAAAGCAAGAGAAGAAATTTCAGCACTGAATTCTCAACTACAAGAAAATATTATTGGTATCAACGTCGTACAACTGTTCCGGCGAGAAAAATTCAACGCGGAATTATTTCGAGCCACAAACAACCGTTACGTTCGTGAAGTTGATAAAACTATCTTTTTTGATTCTGCTGTTTCAGCAACATTAGAATGGGTTGCATTGATTGCCGTTGGGGTTGTTTTGTGGGTAGGAAGTTATTTACTCTTGCGGCAAAGCTTGACTTTCGGAATTTTATCTGCTTTTGTTTTGTATGCCGAACGGTTGTTCCAACCCTTACAACAATTTGCGGAAAAATTTACTGTCATTCAAGCGGGTTTTACTGCTGTTGAACGTGTTAGCGAAGTTTTAAATGAACCGATAGAAATTCGCGATCGCGCAAATCCCAGATTTTCTATTTTAGATTCAAGATTGGGGTACATTGACGAAATCACAGAACAAATTTCATCTTCCAATTTACAACCCAAACTTGGCGAAATCCGCTTTGAAAACGTTTGGTTTGCCTACAAAGATGATGAGTATGTCATCAAAGATTTAGACTTCACCATCAATCCCGGAGAAAAAATTGCATTGGTAGGTCCGACAGGTGCGGGAAAAAGTTCTATAATTCGGCTTTTGTGCCGTCTGTACGAACCCAGCCAAGGGCGTATATTTGTGGACGGTATAGATATTCGAGAAATCCCCCAAGCAGACTTGCGGCGTTACATGGCAGTCATTTTGCAAGACGGCTTTTTATTTGCCGGTGATGTCAAGAGCAACATTAGCTTGGGAGACATTTACAGTTTTGAGGAAATTCAGCAAGCAGCAGAGAAGACAAACGTAGCCTCTTTTATCGAGCAATTGCCTCAAGGATATGACACCCAACTGCGAGAACGAGGAACCAATCTTTCAAGCGGTCAAAAACAACTTCTAGCTTTTGCTCGTGCTGCTATTCGCAGTCCAGAGGTTTTGGTTTTAGACGAAGCCACTGCGAGTCTCGATGTAGTCACAGAAGCTTTAGTTCAGGAAGCTTTAGACAAGCTTTTGTCAGGACGTACCGCCATTATCATTGCTCACCGCCTGTCTACCATTCGCAATGTCGATCGGATTTTTGTACTTAAGCAAGGAGAACTCATAGAACAAGGAAGCCATGAAGAGTTATTGCGTCAAGGAGGAATGTACGCGACTCTTCATAATTTGCAAATGTTAGGAACTTGAGTTAGTTAATAGTTAGTGGTTGGTGGTTAGTGGTGAGCCGAGCGCTACAGGCGACAGGCGTATAGCCCTTACGGGTTAGTAGTCCATCGTTAACAACTAACAACTAACTACCAATCCTTTTTGGAGAAAAATCAATGTGGGTGTTTGCCGTCTTCATCTGTTTCTGTTGGATGGTGTCTTTGTGTTTGCATGAGTTTGGTCATGCAATAGTCGCCTATTGGGGTGGAGATACTTCAGTTAAGGAAAAGGGATATCTCACCCTTAATCCCCTTAAATATACCGATCCGGGTTTAAGCTTACTCATGCCACTCTTTTTCCTCCTTCTTGGTGGAATTGCTCTCCCTGGAGGTGCTGTTTACATTAACCACCATCGATTACGCAATCGTTGGTGGCTGAGCGCCGTGTCGGCGGCTGGTCCCATCGCTAATATGTTAGTTGTGCTGTTGCTATCGCTACCTTTTCTCTTGGGGTGGCAGACTCAATTACTACAGAATGGCAACAGGTCTGGGTTTTATCTTATGACCTGTTTGGCTTATGTTATTGTTCTGAATATCTATGTGGTTTTTATTAATTTATTACCTATTCCCTCTCTTGATGGTTATGGAATTATTGAGCCTTGGTTACCCCGTAACATTCAAGCCGAACTGAACAGAGTAGGCAAATATGGTATCTGGATTTTGATTGGATTGCTTTGGTTTGCCCGTCCGTTTAATAAATTTTTATGGGATATCACACATACAATTAGTCAATTGCTTGGTGTTTCGCCAGCTTTGGCATGGAGAGGAGGAGAAATATTTAGCCAATATTCTGTTTATATTGTCTTAGGATTAATTTTTATATTGTGGCTATTTCGAGACAAGAAAAAAGATTTTTATCGCAAAGGGAAACAGTTTATTTCTAACAATCGCTATCAAGAGGCGGTGGCTGCATTTGATAAATCTATTGCAAAGCAACCTAAGGACTTTGATTCTTGGTTTTTGCGTGGATATGCACTGTACTGCATGCAAAAATATGAAGAAGCCCTCGATTCCTATGATAAGGCAGCATCAATTCAACCTGACAATGCAAATGTTAGGTATTACCAAGGAATTGTTTTTCAGGATTTAGGAAAAGTAGAAGAATCTTTAGCCGTTTACACCGAAGCATTGCAACTCAAACCAGATTTTGCAGAAGTTTTATGTAATAGAGGTTATATTTTAACAGGTTTAAATAGCTTTGAAGAAGCACTGGCTGATTTTGATACAGCGCTCCAATATCAGAAAAATTATGCACCCGCTTGGGTAGGTAAAGGTGATGTATTAGTCAAATTGCATCGCTACGAACAAGCTGTTAGTGCTTATGACCAAGCCATGAAATTACAACCAAATTCTTCAACTTGGATGAGTAAAGTTAGAGTTTTAGAAAATAAATTGCAACAGTACGAACAGGTTCTAGCTGTCTACAATGAAAAAATTAAATACCAGCCAGAAGATGTTAATATTTGGTATCGTCGGGGCTTAATTTTAGAAAAATTACAACGGCAAGATGAGGCTTTGGCTTCATTTGAGCAAACGATAAATTGCTATAAAAGACTGCTAAAACGCCAGCCAAAAGACGCTAATACTTGGTATGAAAAAGGGTGTTTATTAGAAAAATTACAACGCGATCCTGAGGCACTCATTGCTTATGCTAAGGTGGTAGAAATTCAACCAGATTTTTATCAAGCTTGGTATAACCAAGGCATAATTTTGGAAAAATTACAGCGTTATGAAGAAGCGATCGCAGCTTATGAGAAGGTTTTGGAAATCAGACCAGATGATTGCAACTCTTGGTTTCAAAAGGGACGGGCGTTAGTATTAAACAACCAGTATGAAGAAGCTTTCGAGTCGTTCAACAAGGCAATTGCCATTTACGGAGAATTTTATAATTTTTGGTTTTGGCGCGGAGCTGTTCTTGAGAAATTGCAACAATATGAAGATGCACTTTTCGCTTATGACCAATCTATTGAACTCAAATCAGACTATCCCTACGCCTGGTCTGGCAAAGGTATAGCTTTAATGAATTTACAACGCTACGAGGAAGCTCATACAGCTTATGATAAAGCTCTTGAAATAAAATCAGATCTCGATTATGTTTGGTACAATAAAGCTTGTTGTTACTTGTTTGAGGGTAATATTCCTCTAGCGATTCAAAATTTACAAAAAGCAATTAGTCTTAATCCAGAAGAGATTCTCAACGAGGCTAAAACCGATCCAGTATTTGATACGGTTCGGGAACACCCGCTTTTCAAAAATTTACTACAGCAATCAATGTAATATTTGTAACATGGTAATAAGCCTGCGGTAACACGCAACGCGTTCCCAAGGACATACCCGGAAGGACGCTGATTTTTAGTGGCAATGCATGCCCTAAAGCACTACTAAGAGCCATATATTAAGTATATTTTTAAATAGATTGTGTTACAAAGATTATTTTTATATAATAAAAGTTTATATTGCTTATAATTTTTGTTTATAAATGCAGCCAGTGTAAGGACTAAAAGTTATATGTTAGAAGTTCAACGATCTCTGATGTGGCGCTATAAAGTTTCTATTTTCTCAGTTCTACTAGCGCTCCTACCGGGATTGTTGCTACGCTCGCTAAATGTAGACGTAGATATTTCACTCCTTTTTTGTGTAGCTGTTGTCTTCAGTAGCTGGTACTCGGGTTTAACTTCCGGTCTATTTGCTATCGTTCTATCATTAATTGCTATCTACTTTTTTGTATCACCTATCAACTTACTGGGAACCAGTCATATTTCCAACATACCAAATCTATTGGTATTTTGCGGGG
The DNA here is from genome assembly GCF_000760695.4 of Tolypothrix bouteillei VB521301. Taxonomy (GTDB): domain Bacteria; phylum Cyanobacteriota; class Cyanobacteriia; order Cyanobacteriales; family Nostocaceae; genus Scytonema; species Scytonema bouteillei_A. Next base: position 7,248,668 of record NZ_JHEG04000001.1, read on the forward strand.
TGGCACTATCGATTAACTGGTTAATTTCAAAACGCAAACAAGAGAACGCTTCGGTCCTGGATTTAACAAAGAGACAACAGGTAGATAAAGTTCTAGCACAAGAACAAGCAAATCACGAACTCGAACGCCAACGTCTTCGTGCGGTACTCGATATTTTACCTGTTGGTGTGTTTATTTCAGATTCTAAAGGACAGCTTCTAGAAAATAATTCAGCCGCAAGAGCTATTTGGGGTGATAGCGCTCCACTCGTAGAAGAGGTCGATCAGTACCAAAATTACAAGGGTTGGTGGGCAAATACGGGAAAACCCCTTGCTGCTCAAGATTGGGCATTAGCTCGTACCCTAGCTACGGGTGAGGCGGTGATTGCTGAAGAGGTTGATATTGAAACCTTTGACGGGCAGAGAAAAACTATCCTTAATTCTTCGGTAGCAATTCGAGATAAGACAGGAACTATTGTTAATGCTGTAGCAGTGAATGTAGACATTACCGATCGCAAACAAGTAGAAGCAACCCTACGCAAGAGTGAAGCGATCGCAAAAGCACGAGCCGAAGAACTTGAAATATTTATGGAAACGGTTCCGGCTGCAGTCTGGATTGCTCGCGATCCTCACTGTCATCACATGACAGCTAACCGAGCCGCGTATGAATTAATGAGAGTCCCACCGGGCTCTGTGATGACAGCGACTCCTCCTGATGGCAAATATACTTTTCCATGTAAAATTCAGAAAAATGGTCAAGACATTCCACTGAATGAGTTAGCCATGCAGCAAGCCTGTCGCAGGGGACAGGCTGTTGAGGCAGAATTTGAATTTATCTTTGATGAAAATGATATACGCTACATTTACGGAAAAGCTGTACCATTGCGAAATGATTCTGGTGCAGTGCGAGGATCGATCGGGGCATTTTTAGACGTAACAGATCGCAAGCAAGCAGAGGCTGAACGCCAGCAGTTAATGTCTTTGTTGCATCAGAAACAAGAATGGCTGGATTTGGCGCATGCAGCCGCTAAATTAGGTTGTTTTGACTGGAATTTGCAAACCAATGTCAATATTTGGTCAAAGGAATTAGAAGCTATATACGGTTTGCAGCCGGGAGAGTTTGGTGGTACCTACGAAGATTGGGCAAAATGGGTTCATCCAGATGATTTAGCTAAAGCAGTTGCAAAATTAGATCGATGCTGGAGCGCACGCACAAGCGAATTTTTTACTGACTTCCGCATTGTTAAGGGGGATGGAAGTCTTAGCTGGCTGCAGGTACGAGCCAGAATTTTCTACGATGATGCAGGTCAACCCTGGCGGATGGTAGGAGTTAATATCGACATTAGCGATCGCATACAAGCTGAAGAAGCATTGAGACGCAGCGAATTAATGTTCCGCACCCTAGCAGATACAATGCCGCAATTGTTCTGGATTACGCAACCCAATGGTTATCACGAGTACTTCAATCAACGCTGGGTGGAATATTCGGGAACAACATTAGAACAAGCACAAGGGAATGGATGGCAACACATTGTACACCCAGACGATGTAGAACGTACCAAGGACATTTGGCAAAGCAGTCTCCGTAGTGGAAAACACTATGATATTGAGTATCGTTTGCGACGGGCTTTAGATGGAGAGTACCGATGGCATCTAGGGCGGGCATTTCCACTGCGCGAGCAAGACGGTAGCATCGTGAAATGGTTTGGCTCCTGTACTGATATTCACGATCGCAAATTAGCAATAGAAGAACGCGCACAGGCTTTGGAAAGAGAACGGGCTGCTCGCATAGAACTCGAAAAAGCCAATCACATGAAGGATGATTTTTTAGCGATTGTCTCTCACGAGTTGCGCTCGCCACTCAACCCCATACTGGGTTGGGCAAAACTACTGAGGATGGGTAATTTGGATTCAAAAAAAACCACCCAAGCTTTAGAAATTATCGAACGCAATGCCAAATTACAAGCAAGGCTAATAGATGATTTGTTGGATGTTTCGCGGATTTTGCGCGGTAAACTCAGTTTGAGTCTCAGCCCGGTTGACTTAGTAGCTGCAATCAACGCAGCCTTAGAAACGGTACGTCTGTCAGCAGAAGCTAAATCAATAAAGCTGCTTTTGCAGCTTTCTTCCGACGCTCTCAAAGTCGAAGGAGATTGCAACCGCTTGCAGCAAGTTGTTTGGAACTTACTGACAAATGCAGTGAAATTCACTCCTGAAGGTGGACAAATCAAAATTTCCTTAGAGAAAGTTGGTTCTCAAGCCCAGATTCAAGTGAGCGATACAGGACAAGGAATTAGCCCGGACTTTTTACCTCACGTCTTCGATCGATTTCGACAAGCAGATAACGCGACGACTAGAAAATTTGGCGGATTGGGGTTGGGGTTAGCCATTGTGCGTCACCTCGTTGAACTGCATGGCGGAACTGTCAGAGTAGAGAGTCTTGGAGAAGGTATGGGAGCTACCTTTACAGTTTTGCTTCCTTTAATACCGACTGTCTCCCAAACAAGTACAAGCGATCGCAAACTTGTCTCTAGTTGTTCTCCAAATCTTAACGGCTTGCGGATCGTGGTTGTAGACGATGATATAGATTCTCTTGAATTGCTCGTTTTTATCCTCAAGCAGTATGGGGCTGAAGTGACGTCCGTCAACTCAGCAAGTGAAGCGCTAAAAGCAATTGCTCGGGTAAAACCCAATTTGTTATTTAGTGATATCGCTATGCCTGAGATGGATGGTTATCAACTCATCCAGAAAGTTAGAGAGATGGAGGTATTCCAAGAAGAGAAATTACCTGCGATCGCTCTAACTGCTTTTGCTGGGGAGGCGAATCATCAAAAGATCATCTCAGCTGGCTTCCAACAACACCTGACAAAACCTGTAGATCCAGCTGAATTGGCGAGCGCAATCGCCAAGTTTATGGTCACTCCCGTACAACCACTAACAACTAGCCACTAACTACTTACTACAAGTTGCAAGCTTAGTAGAAGCAAGCCAAAGACTATCAACTGTATAGTTGACAACCATTGATTCTTGTGTAGAGCTACAAGAAGCTTTAATTTTCAAAGCTTTGGCTTCATCTTTTACAAGCTTAGCTTGGTAACAGTACACAGAGCTATCTGGTTTTTCAAAAGTTATTTCACCCAGCACCATTTTTTCTTCTAAATTTTGCTGGATAATTTTACCTGTCACGTTGTAATCGAACCAATCCCATCCGTGGCGCAAGATCAGCTCTCTCTCTAAAACCTGAATTGCGTTTGGTAGAATTCCCCAGCCTCGGTAGACTTTTGTCAAGAAATCAATATCACCACTACGTGTCAAAATTGACTTAAATGATTCTTGGTCTAAACCACCATAGTATCTACCTGTTGGGAAATCTATAGCTGTTGGCGCAAACCGATGTCCTCCTATGTGGCTGGATTTCCAAACCCGAACGTTGTCCAACCCCAAACTCGAAACCGAGGTTGTTGCATGGAAGTAAAAGGGATTTCCATACCGAGCACAACAGCGATCGCGACTCCCATGGGTACAGATGAGTATATCTCTGGTTGTACTTGTTTCTACTTCACTGTCACTCCCACCACGCAACCACTTTTTGACAACAGTAGCAACTTGTTCGATATTTCTCAAGCAAAATTCTTGCTTGTGATATCCATTGCTCAGTCCCTCCTTTTTTTGATAAATCAACAGAGTTGTTTGTTCTACTTTATGGGATGAGTTATTGCTAATTAAAAGAAACGAGATGGGGAGTTTCTCTTGTTTTATTTCCTTCACCAACATTTGTAAATTCTCAGGAACCCATCGGGAATGTATTGCTTCTGGCGACCAAGGAGGAGGACATTCAACCAATATGTAAGTTTGGTAATTGCTAGCACTACCAATAATATCTTCTCCCGCTTCTCGTGAATTGTCAGAACAAAAGAAAGTATTCATCTACCTTTACTAGTTAATGTGTTTTGACGAACAAAAGGATATTACAAACAGAGATGGTCATCTTTAGCTACAGTCTCCCCTCTAAGCGCGAACGCATGCTATAAAAATGCACTTTCCATGCTAATTTTTCTTACCTTAGTGAGATTAGTACTGGCTTTTAAATTTGGGGTTTTTAGGATTTTTTCAGATGCAATTGGAAGATTTTAAACAGAGAAATTATAAAAACTACTCTTACTCTTCCTAAAAAACAAGTTGTCAATTCTCAAAAATAGTTTTTTTGTACAATTTCCTTTAAGAAATCGTTTGCGAAAAAATGATTTTAGTTTGTCTGTTAATAGGTACATATTGCAAAAAATTCTCAATTGTGTCTCAAAAAAAAGAAAGATGCCAATCCTAAACTTTGAGCGTTAATTGGCTGCTTGCCCAGCTAACACTCCTGTTTTCTATGCTTAATACTAAATATTAGCAACTACTGACCGTTAATGTCACTTTCTTCAGCATTAGCATTTCAGACCTTAAGAGGTACTTCTACTCAGCGGTTTCAGGATAATTGACTTAATTTTAACGCGAACTCTTCTGCCTTTCTAATGCTTTTAGACAGACATTGCAATATCCTGAGACACACTTTGTCTCAGACACTCTCAGTCACTTTTCCACACTATCTAAACTGTCTGAAAACTACGTCAACAGCCAGATAAGTGCTCATGGTACGACTCTAACTGAAGTCAATAACAAAAGCAAGTATTTGCTAATTTTTCTAATCTTTACTTAAGTTTTAAATGAAATTATACAAGTTAAGCTAATGTGAACCGGCATTAACTAGCTGAAAAGCCCTCTCAAAGAGAGTTTTGTCATCCGGATATAATATATGAATTATTCTCGATTCGTAGAAAAAAGGTGTTAATACTCCCCGTGAGTGGCTGGTGCTTTAAGTTGGTAACTCAGTAACTTTAAAATAATGAGTTGAAATTGCTTATGGCTGTAGCTTCTTTCCGCTTTTATGCAGAGTTAAACGATTTCTTGTCTACCCAGAAAAGAGAAGTTATTATAGAACATTACTTTACCGAACGAGCTTCGATAAAAGATACGATCGAAGCCTTAGGCGTTCCCCATCCAGAAGTTGATTGTATTGAGGTAAACGGTAACTATGTAGATTTTTCCTACATTGTTCGAGATAGAGATAAAATCAACATTTATCCAATTTCTGCTAAAGTTGCACAAAGCGCAAACATTTCAACAAGACCTCGACTCCCAAGTGTGATTCGGTTTGTTTTAGATATTCATTTAGGCAAATTGGCAACATCTTTACGCTTATTGGGTTTTGATACTTTGTACCGCAATGATTACGCAGATGAAGAATTAGCTCGTATCTCTAGCACCGAAGAACGAATTTTGTTAACTCGCGACCGTGGTTTGTTAATGAGAAGCATTGTAGTACATGGATATTACGTGAGAAACACCGATCCACAACTGCAAATTGTGGAAGTCATGCAACGCTTTAACTTGTATCAATTAGCATCCCCCTTTCAAAGATGTTTGCGCTGTAATGGGTTGCTTGAATCTGTACCCAAGGAAGCGATCGCAGAGCAATTACCAGAAAGCGTTCGTTTGCACGTTAACGAATTTTATCGCTGTCAAAACTGCAAACAGGTGTACTGGAAAGGGTCGCATTATGAAAAGTTGCAACAGTTTATTGATTTGCTAATGGTTAATGGCTAATAGCTAATGGCTGATGGCTAATGGCTGGTAGTTAATGGTTAATGGCTAGTGGCTGATGGCTGGTGGCTGATGGTTAATGGTAGATTAGCAATTAGCAATTAGCAATTAGCAATTAGCAATTAGCATTCATGACATTAATCTTAGCCCTTGATTTTGGTGGTACAAAGCTAGCAGCCGCAACTGTTAACGCTGGTTCGAGAGAATGGTTGGGTTACGAACGCTGTCTGTCACCTACAAATGCAAATGCTGATACGGATTTGGAGATCATGCGATCGCTCATTGCTTTGGTGCTACAAGGGAAAAAACCGGATGCGATCGGTGTTAGCTTTGGCGGACCTGTGGATGCAACAACTGGGACAGTGCGGCTGTCTCACCATGTCCCTGGGTGGGAGAATATACCTTTGCAGAAGTTGTTAGAGGAAGAATTTGGTGTTCGGTGCAGTGTAGATAATGATGCTAATGTTGCAGCTTTGGGAGAGCAATGCTTTGGCGCGGGTCAGGGGTGCGATAGTTTGTTTTATATGACTGTCAGTACTGGTGTGGGGGGCGGTTGGATAATTCATGGTTTACCCTGGCGGGGTGCGGAAGGGATGGCGGGTGAAATCGGACACGTGGTTGTCGATCCGTCGGGACCGCTTTGTTTGTGTGGGAAGCGGGGGTGTGTGGAAAGGTTGGCGTCGGGACCTTATATGGCAAAGGATGCAAGGGAGGCTTTATTGAATGAACCACACAGACGCGGAGGACGCAGAGGTGAGATTTTGAGGGAGTTGGTGGGAGATAATTTGGAGTTGATTACGGGGAAGGTAGTCAGTGAAGCAGCAGCGGGTGGGGATGAATTGGCTGTTGAGCTTTTGTACAGGGCGAGTTGGGCTTTGGGTGTAGGGATCGGGAATGTGGCTAATTTGATGAATCCGCAGCGATTTGTATTGGGTGGTGGTGTGACGAAAGCAGGGGAAAATTTTTGGGCTGCGTTAAAGAAGGTAGCGCGGGAGACTGCTTTACCAGAGGTACATTTTGAAATTGTTCCGGCTGTGCTTGGTGATGATGCGCCTTTGTGGGGGGCGGTGGCGCTTGCTAAAGTGGTGTTGTAGATTCAGTAGATACCCCAGATGTCTGAGAAGAATTATTTGAAGTAAAAACTTTTATGACTACCGATTTAACATCAAAAGTCTCTCCTGATTTTCTAACTGTGCTTTCTCAAGCAGTTGCTTTCTATCAAGGACAAACAAACCAACGTCCTTCTCCTGCATCCGTCGTCGATGCACTGCTGCAAGCAGAAAAAGCTGCCAAACAACAAAAACTGAATTATGCGTTTGAACCGCTTTTAGGCAAATGGCGGCTGTGTTTTACCACTGGAACTAAGAAATTGAGAAAGCGAGGGGGAATTGTGTTGGGTAAAGGCTTTTATATGCCTAAGTTAACTCCCGCTCATATTTCCTTTTGTACGGCTTCTCCAGAAGATAGCAATTTAGGCAAAGGAGCAATTACTAATTCCGTTCAATTGAGCCCAATCTTCCTAAAATTTGAGGGACTGGTGCAGTACTTAGGAAAAAAGAACTTGCTGGCATTTGATTTCACTCGCATACAACTGCAACTTTTTGGTCGAACCATTTACAGTGGAAATGTCAGAGGTGGTAAAGTTCAAGCTGAAAATTTTTACAACCAATCTATTGCTAAATTGCCCTTTTTTGCTTTCTTCTTAGTTACAGAAAACTTCATTGCAGCCCGTGGTCGTGGAGGTGGTTTGGCACTTTGGTTCAGAGAAAATTAAATATTTCCTGTTTCCTTTGCCTTGTGGTTCAAGGAAAAAACCAGATTCTGGAGATCTCGCAAGAAACTGATAGAAGCGAGAAGAGGATTAGCACGGTGTTATGAGTGTTATTAACATATAACTCATTCTACAAAAAATGACATCGTCCGAATGAATTAAGGCTGGCAAGCCGTTCTTTCAGAATTTTATGGTCTGCGGTCTAAAATGGCTTGCACTTGTGCGATGATTGCATCAACATCAATAGGCTTCTGTATCAATCCATCAACTCTGACATCGGAATTATCCTGAATATCGTTTTTGTCAACACCAGTGACTAGCAAAATAGGAAGAGAATTTAATTTATCCAATTTCCTGATGCGTCGAACAACTTCATAGCCGTCCATGTCTGGCATCATCACATCTAGTATCAGTAGGTCTGGCGGCTCGTCATCAGTTTCGATTTGAGCAAGTACAGCCAGACCAGAATCGGCAATCTCAACATAACAGTTTTCTGCCTCTAAAATCGTTTTGAGAAGCAGACAGTTGTCGGCAATATCATCGCAAATTAGTATACGCTTAATAGCAGCGGTCATTGGTTTTCTTAGGGGATTAATAGCTGATAACATTAGATTTACTCAAAAAAATCGCATTTTTTCAATCAAACTTTTTGTAGAAAATTACCAAGTGATAAAATTTCTCTAGCGTATGATGTACTGCCTTCAGGGTTTGAACCTTAGACACTAGCATAAGTGCGATAGATCTGTTAAGCGCGAGCATCAAACTCAGCTATCCCTACCCGTGTAGCGCAGCTTTTAGGTACGGGCAAGCATTTGCAATATTAGAATTAATTTTAGACTCACTTAGTTTTAAATTATCTGTCAATTTTTCAAGCTCCAACTCCTTTTTAGGGTTCCTTAGAAATTCATCTATTTTTTGTAATTGCTGCTCAATTATCTCGATGAGTTATTAACCCCGTTATTGTAAGTTAGACGTATGGAATAGCTACGATCGCGCTGTTTACGTGAAGCGATTGCGATCGTGTGGTTCGTAAAGATAAGCCATATCAGGACCTGAGGGGATAATTCCGCCCGGATTGAGAGGAAAAAGATTGCCATAATAATCCTGCTTTACACTTTCCACATCACAAGTGTCAGCAACACCAGGAAGTTGGTACAAATCACGCAGGTAAGCACTAAGATTTTGATAGTCTTTAATTCTTCTACGGTTGCACTTAAAAAGCCCGTAATATGCACTATCAAAACGAAAAAGTGTAGTGAATAGACGGACATCCGCTAATGTTACAGTTTCTCCACACAAGTATCGATTTGAACTCAGTGCATCCTCAATCTTATCTAAAGTTGTAAAGAGTTCATTGCAAGCGCGATCGTAAGCTTCTTGAGTTTGAGCAAATCCACAACGATAAACACCGTTATTGACACTTGTATATATCAGATCGTTCCAGTCATCAATTTTCTGTTTGAGTTCCTTCGGGTACAAATCCAAAGTCGGATTTTGAGCCAACTCGTTGAACTCTGAATTTAGCATTACGATAATTTCTGCGCTCTCATTGTTAACGATAGTTTTAGTCTGGTTATCCCATAAAACCGGAACCGTACACCGTCCGGTATAGCCCGTTTCAGCAAGCTGGTACAGTTCAGCAAGCGTGCGACAGTTTTCATACTCCCGCTCGAAGATCCAACCCCCTTCTATTGGAGAAGGATAAACTATAGTGACTTGTAGAACTTGTTCAAGACCTTTGAGTGCTCGCACAACAAGAGTACGGTGCGCCCAGGGACAGCTCATTCCTACTATCAAGCTGTAGCGATTTGCTGCGGGTAAATATTGATTGTCTGTCTCTGCTCTTACAAAGTTCCGAAAATAACTGCTCGGACGAATGTATTCTCCTGAGGTATTGCGGGGAGCAAGCTTGGACATCATCGTATGCCAAAGAGTGACCCAAACAAACTTCCCTAACTTGATTATAAGCTTTGGTGGAAGTGACTTTCTTTTGCTATTGGTCTCTACTTTCATGTAGCTATCTCAGTAAGTATTGATATTATTTTATACACTGATTTCAAGAAGAAAAACTGTTTTTTTTGCCAGTCTATAATAGAATAACCGTTCTATAAACTCAATTATTTGTTACATCTACTTAGCTAACACCTAAGACACTCTAATGTATATTCTTTAATAAAGATTAATATTATAGTATGCTTTGCTGCCTAAACCCTGAGTGCTCTCAGCCTATAAATCCAGATGGAACAAAGTTCTGCGTAAATTGCGGAGCAGAATTAGTCTATTTACTAAGAAATCGTTACCGCGTTATTAAACCATTGGGAGGGGGAGGATTTGCTCGTACTTATCTTGCAGAGGATATGGATAAGTTGGATGAGCATTGTGTTGTCAAACAACTAGCACCACAAGTTCAAGGGAGCTGGTCGCTGAAAAAAGCAACAGAATTATTTCAGCAAGAAGCAAAACGACTGCAACATTTAGGAGAGCATCCTCAAATTCCTCATTTATATGCCTATTTTAAGCAAGATGACTATCTGTACTTAGTGCAGCAATTTATCAAAGGGCAAAATTTGTTGGAAGAGTTAAAGCAGCAGGGGGTATTTGATGAAGTAAAAATTCGAGGTTTTCTGTATGATTTATTACCCGTTATTGCAGCAGTCCATCAGCAACAGGTAATTCATCGAGATATCAAACCAGAAAATATCCTTCGCCGGGAAAGTGATGGGAGATTGGTGCTTATTGATTTTGGAGTAGCAAAGCACAAGACAAACACGGTAGTGACAAACCATCAACCGGGAACATATATTGGTTCTTTTGGTTATGCACCGCTTGAGCAAATGCAAAAGGGTGAGGCTTATCCATCTAGCGATCTTTATAGTTTGGGAGGGACTTGCTTTCATCTGCTCACTAATGCTCATCCCATAGATATATGGTTGAGAGAGGGCTATGGCTGGGTTTCCAGATGGCGACAATACGTACAACAACCCATCAGTCAGGAATTAGCGCACATTATTGATAAGTTGTTGCAAGTTCATCATGAAGAGCGCTATCAATCAGCAAGGGCTGTTTTACAAGATTTAAATTTTAACCTACTACCGCAACAATATTCTGGGACATCACAACTCAGCTCGTTTTCCACAGTCCTGTCACCGCACCAACCTTCAACAATTCCCTCATACACTCAACCACCAGACCCATCTTTGCATCTCAAGAAACTACTTCCCTCAGCAGTGATTGCAGGATCGGGAAGCTCATTTTTGGCTCTTATCCTTCTGAGTTTTTTAGAAACAGTTTGGATGAGTTCTGGAATCTGGTTACTGCTTTTAGGAACTATTATCTTTTTTCAAGCTCTCTCAATTTCCGAAAAAACCTATTTGTTTGTTGTTTCTGCAATTACAACATTATTCATTTTCCTGGTTTACCAAAGCCTGTCGTTTTCCAATCTGCTCCGCTCCGGTCTAAATGGGTTGGGCGTTTTTGTACTGCTAGTTCTTCTTGCTGGATTATTATCTTTTGCTCTTATCAATTTGTCACAACTTTTAAACAAATTGATTTCCAATTATTTTTAAACTCCGGTTAGGGAACTTACCCAATCCCTATTCCTTCCCCTATTTTCAAGCGAGTATATAAATTTTATTTTAGGTTCGTTATATGAATGAGAAAGAAAACATCAGGTTGCTTGCTTCTTTTTTGATAGCTGGTTCGCTCATAGCAGGCATTTTGTGGTTGCTAGGTAGAGTTGTCAGTCCAAAACAAACGAACAATCAAATACCAAATTCGGGCTCGCTCAATGCATCCTCAAATGATAACATGAGTTTGGGTGAGGAAATTTTTATTACTAAGAACAATTCTACTGAAAAAGCTGAAGGGAGTAAAGCATTTGCCAAAGGTGATTTTTCCACTGCTGTGCGGCAATTTACCACAGCTTTGAACAAGAATCGTAACGACCCCGAGACTTTAATTTATTTAAATAACGCTAATGCAGAATTAAATAAAAGTCAGACAAAAGCACCTATAAAAGTTGGTGTTATTTTGCCACTCGGAACAGTAGACCAAGCAGAAGAGACTTTACGCGGGGTAGCTCAAGCTCAAGACGCGCTTAATAACAGCCGTGACAAAATTAATGGCGCTTGGTTGCAACTTCAAATTGCCGCAATTTCAAATTTTAGAGACACTCAGGCTATTGAAAGTCTAAATCGTCAGTTAATTGACGATCCAAGAATTTTAGCCGTAGTAGGGTTTACTCGCGAGCCGTCTATTTATAACGATCGCAAGTTGGTAATGGTTTCAACCGCCAATCTAAGTTCCAGACAATCATTTCAGGGACAACAGTATGTATTTTACGCGACTCCCAGCCCTGATATTTTTAGCGATAAGCTAGCTGAATATATCGTGGAAAAAACTGGTATAAAAAATATAGCTATTTGTAAAGACTCATCATCACAACAAACACAAGACAGATCCAGAGAGCCAAGTGTCAACCGAGAGACCCTCATAAAACTACACCAAGACTCTATTAAAAGTAGTAAATATAGCGGTAAAGTCACCAATACAAATTGTGATTTTAGCGATAGCACTCCGGTCAGTGATATTTTAAAAAGAGCCAGAACAGATGGCGCTGAAGGTTTGCTATTATTCCCCGGTTACCGCTCGATTAACAATCCAAACTCAAAGTTTTTCGAGTTGTTACGAGAAAATAAAATACAAGGGGAACTCCCACTGTTTGGTTCTCAAATGATGTACAACAGCAGAATGTTGAAGTATGGAAAAGAAAACCTCAACAAAATGGTTTTAGCTGTACCATGGCATTGGGATGCAAATCCAGACAATCCCTTCTCCACAGAAGCTTCTCGTCTTTGGGGTGGTGAAGTTAGCCCCCGTACTGCGATCGTATATGACGCACTTCAAGCAATTATTACAGGCTTGAGAGAAGACAGTACTCGTGAGGGTTTACAAAAGACACTTTCTAAACCAGACTTTGTAGCGTTTGGTGCAGCAGGAAGAATTAAGTTTTCACCTGCAGGTGTTCGCGATCGCGAGGGAGGAGTTTTTCTTGTCAGAGTTGAACCCTGTTCTTCAGGTAGGGGTTGCGACCAAGATTCTCAACTGCGTTTTAATTTAATAAAAAATTGATATGGCTAATTGCTAATGGCTAATGGCTAATAGCTAATTGCTAATTGCTAATGGTTGTAGTGTTAAACTATTAGCTATGGCAATCCTATTTGATCTGTGAAATACATATAGGGAAGCAACCCTCGTGCATTAGTTTCCTCGCGCCCAAAGGAGTGGCGTAATACCCACTAAAATCTCTGGTAGGCATTGCCCACCAGTACTAATGATTAATTTTTCTCATACTAAACTATTAGCTATTAGCCATTAGCTATTAGCCATTAGCTATTAGCCGTTTTAACAAAATCCTGCGAAATAAGTGAATTCAACTGTGTCCACAATTGCAAATCGGTGAAATCTGGAATGGTCATAAATGCCCCAATTGCTAAGAGAACATTTGGGTCGTGGGTGGAGGTTACACCAATGGTGGGAATACCAGCACTCACAGCAGAACGAATTCCAGATGGTGAGTCTTCTAGTGCGATCGCTTGTTCTGCTGTTATATTTAACTGCTCCAGCGATACTTGGTAAGGGGCTGGGTCTGGTTTGCCTGCTATGCAATCTTCTCCTAAGACAACTGTATCAAATACGTTCTGAATATCCAAAACTTCTAACATAAATTGTACGTTTAGTTTTGGCGCGTTTGTGACTAAAGCACGTTTGAGTTTGTGTGTATCTGTCCATGCAATGAGTTCTGCAAATCCATTCATGGGTTTGAGAATTTCTCTAGCTTTTTGCCGGAAAAGTTCTTCTTTATCGTCTGCAAATTTTGCACCTGCTTCTGATGATAATTGTGGTAGCAAGTCTTCTATAATTTGTGGATTTGTCCGCCCGCTTATTCGGGATTTATAAAATGTTTCGTCAATGTCTATACTATAATTCATTAGCATTTCCCGCCACGCTTGGTAGTGTATTGGGTCAGTATTGGCAATAGTTCCATCAAGATCAAAAAGAATTGCTGCCAGCATGGTTTCTACCGTGTAAACTCTTGTAAAGTTTCTTTAAATAGTTTACACTCTTTTTTCCAAATTTGTTATTTGACAACATTGATTGAGAAGAAAAAACTATAATTAATTATCCAAATTGTGACAACCTATAAGATGCGAGTAGGGGGTGTCGGGTAAGTATACCCTTACTCGTTTCCTTTTTTTGAGTTAAAGTCAAAGATTTTCTGTATAGTCCAATGCCAACCGCAAAAAAGTCTTTTCGTGTCGATGCTTTACAGGTACAGGTTTACAACTCCGAACTCGAACTGGCGCAGGATGTTGCAGAAACAACACAACAGTATTTACAAAACATCCTCCTAGAGAAAGAAACGGCTGTTTTATTATTAGCAACAGGGAACTCTCAACTTAAATTTCTTGATGCTTTGAGCGCAAATGGTGGTATAGATTGGTCGCGAATTATCTTGTTTCATTTAGATGAATACTTGGGTATTGAATCTGACCATTCTGCAAGTTTCCGCCACTATTTACGAGAACGTGTTGAAAAGCGAGTGAATCCTAAAATATTTCACTACATTGAAGGTGATACAATGCAACCTTTAAGAGAGTGCGATCGCTACACTAAATTACTGCAAGCACAACCTATAGATTTGTGCTGTCTTGGTATTGGCGAAAACGGACATCTCGCTTTTAACGATCCTGCTGTCGCTGATTTTAACGATCCCCATGCAGTCAAACTTGTGAAGCTAGATGATGTTAACCGCCAACAACAAGTCAGTACGGGTTACTTCTCAAAATTAGAAGCTGTTCCCCAATATGCTTTTACCGTAACTATCCCTTTGATTTGTTCCGCTCGCAAAATTATCTGTCTAGCACAAGGAAAACGTAAAGAGAAAATCGTACAACAGATGTTGTATGGTGATGTGACAGTTGATTGTCCTGCTTCTATTCTTCGCACGTGCGATTCAGCAACATTATTTTTGGATGTCGATGCTGCTAGGCGACTTCGTTAATCGGGACATTAAAAACATAAATCACACTAAATTTACAGCAATTTTCTGTAAGGTAGGTACGGCTTGATCTTATACTAAATCCTTTTTTATAACCCCAATAAGCCCTAGTGATTAGAAATCACGGCTATACAAACGAAGTCCCTCCGGGTTCGCCAGTCGCCAGGGCGCGGGAAACCCGCCTTCAGCACTGGTCTCACCGCCTACGCGGACTAAATTATAAAGGGGGTATAAGACGCGGATTTAGTATTAAATGCCTTTATAATAACCTTTTGAAAGGTAATCCCCACGTTACGAATTGTGGTTTATTCATCTAAAAAACACTATAAGGCAGAGCTATTTTATTCTAAAATCTCACGTTTTGCGCTACTGGTTTTAGTTCTCCCAAAATACGTATTTTTGAGAGGTAGATACGGTTGAAAAATTGCTGTATTGACCAAAAATACTCGGTTCTTCCGCTATAGCCAGTTGGTGAGTGGTTAATAAAATAGCGCAACCAGAAGTTACTATCTCTTTTTCTTTTGCATAACTCGTCGGTAATCTTCTGGTAGGAAAGGAGTAAAATCGCGAGCCGTAAATAACTCATAAGTATTTTTACGTATATTTTATAGAAAATCAAAAATTTATAAAACGTAAAAATTGATATTTGTTAAATTTAGAACAATTATTTATAAATCTTCAAAGCCCTTTTTTATTTCAATAAATTTTAATGAAAACTATTAAAAATGTTGTCAATAAACAGCTTTTAACATGACTGAGAGATTGCAAAACTACATATTTCATCTTTTGTATAAAATCTTGAGAGTATAAAAATCATAAAAATGTAACTTTTATTCAAATTTACCATCTGTTATTTCTTACAGTATGGCGTAATATTTAGTACTATTACTTAAACTTACTTAAGCGTATCGTTATATTTTTTCTGAAATAATTGCACTACATAAAAGTTCTGACCGCTTGTTAGTTGAGCAAATTGTTACCACCTCCTAGCGAGCGCTCGTAACTGTGCAACCTTAATTAACCAGGGAATATCTAGCAATGAACAAAATAAGCAGGCGTGAAGCGCTGAAGATTGCAGCGCTTGCAGGAGGTTCTATTTTACTTCCCGTAGGGCTTCAGTATCGGGGATATGCTCAAAGAACTGATGAAAGAGTTGAACCGTTCGTGCTTCCCTTTCATACACCACCCGTATTAAATCCTGTACTCAGTGATTCTACCACCGATTATTACCAAATTGTCATGCAAAAGGCTCAAGTAGGAGTCCTACCTGGGAGAACAACTGAGATTTGGGGTTACAACGGTACGTTTCCCGGTCCTACAATCAGACAAAGTAGAAATCGACAATCTATTGTTAGGTATATCAACAATCTTGACGTAGATACCTCAGTTCATTTACACGGTATGCCATCGTTACCCCAGTATGACGGTTATGCTGAGGATTTGATTCCTCCGGGGTACTACAAGGATTATGTCTATCCCAATCCTACTTCTGCTATTTTGTGGTACCACGACCACGCTCTCGGTCAAACTTCTCGAAATGTCTATATGGGTTTGGCTGGAATGTATCTTGTTCAAGATAATGAAGAGCTGAGTTTGCCACTCCCTAAAGGCGATCGCGATATTCCTCTGATTATTCATGATAAACAATTCGGTTCTGATGGGTCATTAATTTTTGACGACCAAGGACAGCACAGTTTAATGGGGGAAGTCATTACAGTTAACGGTGTTCCTTGGCCTCGTATGGAGGTTGCAAACTGTAAATATCGTTTTCGAGTTTTAAATGCATCTATTTCTCGCTCTTACAGGCTTGCTTTGAGTACGGGTGATGACTTGATTGTCATTGGTACAGATGCTGGATTGATGAGTGCGCCAGCCAATACTCAGAATATGCGTCTTGGAATGGCAGAAAGATATGACATAATCATCGATTTTTCTAAATATCCCGTAGGGTCTCAGGTTGTACTGCAAAATCTTGGGCTTCCCAACAACGATAATTTTGGCAACACAAATGTCATCATGCGCTTTGATGTGGTGCGTTCTGAAGTTGATAACAGTTCAATTCCCAATACACTACGCAATATTCAATTTCTGACGGAATCCTCAGCAGTGCGAACTCGTAACTTCACATTTGACCATATAAATGGTGTGTGGGTCATCAACGGTAACGGTTGGAATCCAAATCGAGTAGATGCCAATCCACAATTAGAAGAAGTAGAAATTTGGAGCCTGCACAATCCTTCTGGTCTTTGGTTTCATCCAGTTCACCTTCACCTCATCGATGCTCAAATTCTCGATCGCAATGGAGTACCGCCTTTTCCTTACGAACGTGGTTTGAAGGATGTGTTCTATGTTGGTGAAAACGAAACAGTACGAATCATTGGCAGATTTAGACCTCAACTAGGTAAATATATGTACCATTGCCACAACATGGTTCACGAAGACCACGACATGATGAGCCAATTTGAAATAGGACAAAGTGGGATAAATCCAAGGTCAGCGCCAGCACAGCCGCTCTAATTAAGGATGAAGTATCAAGGATAAAGGATGAAATATGAATCTTTCATTCTTTATCCTTGACACTTCATGAAACGTTTACCCAAAAATCAGCAGTATTAATTTTGCCATTGCGATTAAACTGAACCCAAAGTTTATATGTTCCTGGCTGCGGAAAACTCGTTTGAAAAGCTATTTGTCCATTACCAGTCTCTTTGAGAGCACGAGCACGGATATAATCTGGTGTTGAAAGTGGATATGAGCTTTTTAAAATGACTAAATGCCCTTTTTCTCCCAAATACGGTTCCAAACCCTTAGCTGGTTGATTGTTTGCAGTTTCCCGAACATCAAACGTTAAGGTTACTTCTTTACCAGCCTTGAGAGCTGGTTCAGATATTTTTAAATTGACTTTAGTATCATTTAATATCTTGGTTGTGTTAAACTTTTCTAAATCCTTGGGAAGCGGAACTGAACCTGGAATTTTCAGTGACATGAGGGAAACTTGTTCTTTTTGTCCGGATGGTTTGTAATCGCTAAAAATTTTATACTCACCCGGTGTGGGAAAAGTTGTATTAACCTCAAAGCGTCCATTTCCTTTATATGTAGGGTGAATGAAATCGAATGATTGCAAGTCATCCCTAACGACAATCAAGTGCATGGTCTTTTCTGGAAAAGTGTCAAAATTTGTGACGAATTTTCCTTGAGAGTCTTGAACCTCAATAACTAATGAGGTAGGCTGATTCCGAGCAAGATTTTTAGGAGCTGTTAATTTTGCCTGAGTTGTGGAGCTGTCTCCACGGTGCGTTTGTTCTGTTGAATATCCGTTCTGAGATGATGCTCCAGATTTGGTAAAAGAACCGCATGCAGAAGTTAAGAACAAAACCGCGATCGCAACAACTCTCGTTAAGTAATATTTCATAAAAAATTTGTCTTTTATCTTTTGTTAGTGGATAAGAATTATTCTCCCTTGTCCTCTTGTCTCCTTTGTCGCTTTATCGTCCTTTTCCCACTCCAAAAATCAGAGATCCGTAGGCTATGACCCAGCTATGATTTAAGGCGAGGCGTTGGCATCAGTATTCTTACGCTTTGCATCAGACCAAGAAAAGATGAAAATTCATAGATTACCATTCCGAACATTTATTTATAGCACTTAGTTTCTAAGCTTAATGCTGTTTTTACATTTAGTTAGAGTTTTTTCGGCTGTGGAATTGTGTATGTTCGCGATCGCTTTTAGTGGATTCTATTTGATAGAAGTATGGACACTATGGCATTCTGACTTCTGGCTCTCAAGTTTTATCAAAATCTTGATGGCGATGGTGTCAGTTGTTATTGCTGTACAGTTCGTCGCTTTATTACCTAAACCCCAGACTTCATCCGTTCCATCTCAACTAGAAAAAGCACGTGAGGAACTAGAAGCACGATTTCAACAACAGATAGGGGATTTAATAGAATTTAATAAATCGCTGCAAGCCGAAATTACCGAATACAAGCAGCGAGAAGCATTTTTGCAAGAGAGTGAAGCGCGGTTTCGCCTCATAGCTTACACAGCCCCCGTGATGATTTGGGTGTCTGATATCGAAAGGCTTTGCAATTACTTCAATAAAGTTTGGCTGGAGTTTACTGGAAGAACAATTCAACAAGAAATCGGTTATGGCTGGTTGGAATCAATTCATCCTGAGGATAAAGAGCGTTGTTTTCTTACCCGTACTACAGCTTTTGATGCTCGGCAAAGCTTTAAAATGGAGTACCGACTGAGACGAAAGGATGGTGAGTACCGTTGGATCTTAGATACAGGTATGCCACACTATACGGAGAATAATACCTTTGCTGGCTATATTGGCTCTTGCGTTGATATTACCGAACACAAGCAAGCAGAAGAACAGATCCAAGCATCTTTACTCGAAAAAGAAGTTCTTTTAAAGGAAATTTATCATAGAGTTAAAAATAATTTACAAGTCATTTCTAGTTTGCTGAATCTCCAGTCAGAATATATTAAGGACAAAGATGACCTAGAAATATTCCAACAAAGCCAAATGCGAATTGAATCTATGGCTTTGATCCATCAAAAATTGTACCAATCGCAAGATCTTGCAAGAATTGATTTTGGTGAGTATATTCGAGATTTAGTAGCAAGTTTATTTAGTTCTTACGAAGTCAACACAAACGTGATTTCGCTTACAGTCAATGTCGAGCGCGTATTATTAAGCTTAGATGCAGCTATCCCTTGCGGCTTGATTATCACGGAACTTGTTTCCAATTCCCTAAAATACGCCTTCCCTAAAAGTAAAACAGGAGAAATTTCGATAGAGCTTCAGGTAGAAAATAATAATGTGTTGAACCTGAAAGTTCGTGACAATGGTATTGGTTTACCCAAAAAATTTGATTTAAAAAATACAACATCATTAGGATTGCAGTTAGTAGATGCTTTAACAAATCAGTTGTCTGGCAATATAAAAATAAAGTCTGCTGATGGAGTTGAGGTTGAAATTGTATTTCCCGTATTGGAGAAAAATTTAACTTGGAGAAAAAAATGACACTGAAAACAATTTTAGTTGTGGAAGATGAGGGAATAGTTGCTAAAGATTTACAAAAACGTCTGCTCAAACTGAGCTATCACGTACCTGCTATTGCCTCTTCAGGAGAAGAAGCCATCCAAATAGCTGAAAAAATCAATCCAGATCTTATATTAATGGATATTAGATTAAAAGGAAATATAGATGGTATCGAGGCAGCTAAAGAAATTCAAAATCATCTTGATATTCCAATTATTTATTTAACCGCGTATGCAGATGATAATACATTGGAAAGAGCGCGTTTAACAGAACCATTTGGTTATGTCCTCAAACCTTTTAAAGAAAAAGAATTACATACGACAATTGAAATAGCTTTAAGCAAGCATCGGAAAGAAAGGCAACTCAAGGAAAATCAAAAAGGACTCGTAACTGCTGTCACTAGGATAAGTGATGGTGTGATTGTTTGCAATCGCCAACAGTCTGTCACTTTTATAAATCCTATGGCTGAGAAAATTACGGGATACCGACAAGAAGAAGCATTTGGAAGAAATTTATCAGAAATATTTAAAATTGTTCCTACAAAAAATCGCGACCAAAACCATAATATAATAGAGTCGCTTCAAGAAGAAAAAGTTCTTTTATCGGAAGAAACAACTCTCATTTCTCAGGATAGTCAAGAAGTACAAATTGAATATTGTACGGCATCAATAAAAAACGATCTAGGTAATATTATTGGCTCACTTGTCATTTTTCGAGATATGACAGAGCGAAATTTAGCTAGTGAAGCAAGCCAAAAGCAACTAGAACAAGAGCAAGTCTTAGCAAAATTATCAGAAATCAATCAATTTAAAGACGAATTTTTATCTATTGTGTCTCACGAATTACGCGCTCCTCTATCTAATATTAGAATGGCAATTCAACTCCTACAAAATACGGGAATTGGCGAGCACGGTCAGCAGTATATCAACATTCTTAGAGCAGAGTGCGATCGCGAGATGACTTTGATCAACGATTTGCTAGATTTGCAGAAAGCAGAATCAGGAACAACTCATCATTTAAATCCCGAGCCATTAGAATTACAAACTTGGGTAACAAACATTGTTGATGGTTTCTCCGCCCGCATTCAGGAACATCAGCAAAAGTTACTGTTGAGTATTCCCCCTGAAGTACCACCCTTAATTTCTGATAACGCGTGTTTAACACGAATTGTAGGAGAATTGTTAAATAATGCTTGTAAATATACTGCTATAGGTGGTGAGATTGCAGTTAGCATTCGGAACGATGTTTCTACGTCCAGTACTATTATTACTATTAGTAATTCCACAGAAATTCCCTCCACAGCCTTACCAAAAATCTTTGATAAATTCTACCGGGTTCGCAGCCCTCAATTTAAGAGACAACCAGGTACTGGTTTGGGGCTAGCTTTGGCGCAAAAACTGATCGAACAATTGCTAGGGACTATTGAAGTTGAAAGTGTTGGTGGATGGACAAAATTTACTTTAACATTGAACAATTTAGCAGTCATCAATGAGCAATAACCGTGCAATCCGCCCACGCGTTGCATGATAATTTTCAGGAAGCGATTGAACCAGTTTCAAATCATAATAAATCTGATATGGAAAATTGGCGCTGGCGATCTAATTCTTGAAGCCGCATTTTTTCAGCATAGAAAGCTTGGTAATATGAGTGCCATTTTTCCGGTTCTACCTGAGGATCTGTTCCATCGAAAAGTTCGCGAAAATAGCGGTAACGCTTCTCTCTTATGACAGCTTCCATTGAAGCAGTTGCTGCTTGAACCAGTTTTTCATGGCGGAGTAATATTTCTTTTTGAGTTTTCTCATTTAAATGAAATAAGTGAGCGACTAATTCTGTTTCTTCAGGAAACTCCAGACATCTATCTTGTACAGTTGATAGTAAATTGGTTTCCATTTCATTTGGAATTTCCAAAATTTGTTGCCACAAAAATCGGTGATGAGAAAGGCTAAATTGCAAATCCCTTTCTTCTAGTGCTGCAACTATAGCTTGACGATATTCTTTATAATGCAAGTAAATTCGCAGTAATAAAGCTTCTGCTTGTTCTAAAAGAATCTGTTCGGGACTGAGAGCAATGGAGGTGTTGTCCGGTGTGTTTGTGCTTTCTTGTTGATGCGATCGCCGTATCTCTCTCTCTTGCGGTTTGTATAACTTAGGCGGTAAGACTCCTTGTCTGGATGAAGCAGGAATTTGAGACAGCAAATTTTCTACTCTTAGCGGTACTAATCTGGCATCCCCTTGAGCTAAAATTTCTGCACAAGAAGAAACATAATGATTGCGTGTATCAGAATTACCAATGTTTTTCAGTAATTTCACCATTTGTTGCGACACTTGCTGAAAGTCGGTAGCTTTCTTTAAGTCGCGGTTTTTTGTCATTTGCTGAATTTGCCAATCAAGCCAAAGAGGAGCCGTGGCTAAGAGATGTTTGTAGTTTTCCGGGCTGTTTTTCAGCAAGTACTCATCGGCGTCTTTGCCATCAGGTATGTTGAGAATTTTTAACTGAACTTCGCCACTGTACGCAAGTGCTGCAATTTCTCCTATGGCTTTTTCTGCAGCATTTGTCCCCGCAGCATCAGCGTCAAAATTCAGTATTAACTGTTTGGATTCTGTATAACGCAAGCAGGCGCGGACTTGTTCTAAACTTAGGGCTGTCCCGAGGGAAGCAACAGCATTGGTAATACCCGCAGCATGGAGAGCGATCGCATCAAAATATCCCTCCACAACTACAACACGATCTTGTTGGGAAATAGCTGCTTTAGCTTTGTCCAGAGCAAATAAAGTTTTCCCTTTGAGAAAGACTTCTGTTTCTGGGGAATTTAAATATTTTGGCTGGTCATCTCCTAACGTTCTACCAC
Source organism: Tolypothrix bouteillei VB521301 (assembly GCF_000760695.4). Lineage (GTDB taxonomy): Bacteria > Cyanobacteriota > Cyanobacteriia > Cyanobacteriales > Nostocaceae > Scytonema > Scytonema bouteillei_A. The sequence goes on from NZ_JHEG04000001.1 coordinate 7,271,014, forward strand.
CAAAACCAATAACGCGCCCGAGTACGTCGCAAATCGGAATCATGATGCGATCGCGAAACACGTCATAATAACCATTTCCTTCCTTGCGAGGTTTAATCAAACCTGCTTTCTCTACCAGTTGTACGGGGTAATTTTTATCGCTGACCAAATAACGGTGAAGCGTTTCCCAACCGGGGGGAGCATATCCAAAACCGAAATGTTGAATTGTTTCTTCTTTCAAGTGGCGTTTGGATTGCAAATACTGCATTGCATTCTCGCCACTGCGCTTGAGAGCGTGTTGATAGAATTGTGCTGCTACAGCAAGAACTTCATACAGTTGCTCCCGTAGAGAAACCTGACGTTGCAATTCTTTCCATTGTTCGGGTTCTTGAGTTTTGACAGGAACTTGGTAACGCCGTGCTAAATCCAAAACCACTTCACTAAAAGAGCGCTTTTCCAAGTCCATCAGAAACTTAATAGCATTTCCTCCCGCTTGACAGCCAAAACAAAAGTACATTTGTTTGGTTTGGCTGACAGTGAAGCTCGGGCTTTTTTCTGAGTGGAAGGGACACAAACCTAGATAGTCTTTCCCGCGCTTGCGTAGGACAACGTGTTCCGATACGACATCATATATATCAGCTCTGTGCTTAACTTCATCAATTGTATCTGGGTGCAAGCGGGGGATGTGCATTTGGAAGCGGCTAATAGCTAATGGTGAGACTAGCCCTGGAGGCGGGTCTCCCGCCGTAGGGGACTAGCGTATAGCCCTGCGGGCATAGCTTCGCAACGCGAAGCGTCTCCGTAAGGAGATACCCAAAGGGCTAATGGCTCATGGCTAACGGCAATTCACAATTAGCTATTAGCCATTAGCCATTAGCAATATTATATTCATTGGTGCGGAAGTACGCTTGGTACGAAGAAGAAAATCTCGTTATACAGGAAGCAGGACTAATTATGGGACGTATTTTTCTGTCAGCAGCTCATGGAGGTAAAGAAGCATCTGGTATCGATCCGGGTTCAATCGCTGGAGGTACCAATGAAGCAAAAGAAATGATTCTCCTGCGAGATCTGATTGTTTCAGAACTGAGAGCGCGTAATATTGAAATTTTGGTAGTTCCCGATGATTTGAGTGCTCAGCAGACCATAACGTGGATCAACTCCCGTGCTCGTCAAAAAGATGTTGCTTTGGAAATTCATTGTGATGCAGCTAGCAATCCCTCTGTACGTGGTGCCAGTGTATTTTACATTACAAATAATGAAGATCGCAAGAGCCATGCTGAGTTACTGCTTGTAGGGCTACTGCGTCGCGTTCCTCAATTGCCTAATAGAGGAGTGAAGTCAGATGCAACGTCGGGAATGGGAAATTTAACATTTTGTCGGCAAACATCCGTTCCTTCCTTATTAATGCAAGTTGGTTTTCTCTCGAGTCCTGAAGATCGCACTTTGCTGCAAACTCGCCGTCGTGATTTTGCTGTAGGAATTGCTGAGGGTCTAGTTTCTTGGAGTCGCGAAGTCAACTCCGCTACAGCTACGGAACCTGAACAAGCGACTTATCAAGCAATCCATATCAATATCAATGGACAAAATTACTCAGAGCAAGGAATACTCATCAACGGGAATGCTTACATTCCCGTCGATTTAGTAGATCGCTTGCGAATTGATTTGTCTAAAGCACCCAATGTCCGTCGTGTGACTTATCGCCGGGTTGTTTACGTAAAAGCTGTTGAACTGCGCGAGTTTAGTATTGCAATTTCTTGGGAAGCCACCAGTCGCACTTTATCCTTACGCTCAATTTTACAAATTTGCCCCGGTCAAATTGACAGAATTATGTCACATGGTAATGCGTCGGAAGTGCAGTTGCAAATCTTTTTAAGAAATAACAATGAAAATGCCATAGTGCAGTTTCCCGACTTACCAAAACTCTACAGGGAAGAAGCTGCGATCGAAGGGGTAAATTATGATATTGCTTTTTGCCAAATGTGTTTGGAAACTGAGTTTTTACAATTTGGCGGGGATATAAGATCCGAACAAAATAATTTTGCTGGGTTGGGTACTATTGGTGGAGGTACAGAAGCTGCTTCGTTTGGGAGTGCTAGAATTGGGGTTCGGGCACATATCCAACATTTGAAAGCCTACGCAAGTTTGGAACCCTTAGTGCAAGAAGTTGTAGATCCGCGATTTCGATTTGTGACAAGGGGTATTGCTTCAACGGTTGACCAGTTATCGGGAAGGTGGTCAGCCGATTTGGACTACGGGAATAAGATCGTGGCTATGCTCAAACGACTTTATGAATCAGCAGGGTTACTGTAAGTGTTGGGCGTTGCTGCGGAAGTTGCGCTTACGACACCCTTACATTAGAAATGTGCGGCTATACAAACAAAGCCCGCCTACGCGGGCTAATTCGATGCATCTTTATACAAAAATGGTATACACATCTTTATAAAGAATTGATATAAGAATATAAATATGAATCTTTGTGAGTTAATAAAGTTGGTAGAAACACTATGAAAACATTTACTGCCGCGCAATTACGTCAAAATCCATGAGTTATGTACTAGCTCAGCACTGTTGAAATTCTACGATTTAATGAATTAAAGCGGTTACAAGAAAAGGAAAGGCTGATTTCAGCAGGTCAGTATTCTTAAAACTATGAAATCGGGAGGGAAAAATGCTTAAAAGTTATGAAGCTATTTTTGAAAACGGTCAGATTAAATGGCTAACTTCAGAGCCGAAAGTATCATCTGCCCGTGTGATTGTGACAATTCTGGAGGATACCACACCAATAAAGCGTCGGACTCCCCCTGCTTCCATCGCAGGTAAAGGTAGAACCTTAGGCGATCTGGTTAGCCCTATCATTGAAGAACAGGATTGGGAATGTCTCAAGTAATTATTCTCGATACCCATATCTGGATTTGGTTTATCAACCAAGAGTTCGAGCGATTTCCAGCGCACTGGCGAGAAATTATCGAAACTGCTGACTTAGTGGGTATTTCCCCAGTATCCTGCTACGAAGTTGCTCTCGCGCAACAACGAGGACGACTGGAATTACCTTGCACAGCCGATCTCTGGTTTCAGATGGCTTTGGAACCAACTGGCATTACATTGTTGCCACTGACTGCTGAAATTGCTTACTTAGCAGTCAGCTTATCTCCTGTTCACAAAGACAATGTGCGATCGCTTGATTATCGCTATAGCACTAAATTATAAAGCGAAGCTAGCCAGTATTGACGGCTTGTTTTCTCAGTATCCATAACTCGATAAACTCTTAATCAAGTAGGGTTCATTAAAGTAAGAACATGATTAACATTTTTACAAAAATTTCATTATCTACTTTTGTATTTGCTAACATCACCACTTTATTAGTATTGCAGACGGTCACAGCTAAACAATTACAAACAAAAAAGCAAATGAATCAAGCAATACCAAGAAATTCAGAATTGCGAATATACCCTGCAAATAATAACCTACCAGAAAGTCGCTTGATTCCGCTTGACCGTGTTACTAAAAAGTTTAGGAATATACAGATAACCGAAGCAAAACTTACAACATATCAGGAGTTTGCAGCAAAAATGGGGCTTTACAAATCATCGATTTCTACCAACCGAATGGTGTGGATAGTGACTTATTTTGTCCAAGGTGAGTTGAGAATGTCTAAAGGTAGAAGTATCTGCACCGATCGTGCTAAAATTGTGGAAGTCATCGATGCAGAAACTGGCGATTCTTTTGGTAGAGCTATTCACTGTCCTCAGGAAAATGAGATAGATTTTATGGCTATCCCTAAAATATTCTAATAATAACTAGGTTGAAAAATTCAAAAAGAGGATAATATTTAAAACAAGGAGAGAAACAAATGATGGCACCAATAGAACTGAGAAAAAAAGGTTATCAAATTTTAGTGGAACATTTGGGTCAAGTTGATGCTATCCGGTTTTTACAACAAGTAGGATGGAGAAGCCGTGACTATACACAAGAAAGATAAGAATTGCTAGATAAAGTAACAATAGAAGAGTTTTGGTAAGACCTTCAGCGCATTAGAAATAGAAAGTAGGTTAAACTCGATGCTTTGACAGAATAGAGTTTATAGCACGATAATGCAATTACTTACAGGGAGCGATGGGGGAATAGGGACATGTTTTCCGGGGTTTGCATAGACCATTTAATCGTAACTAATTAACAGGACTTAATATTCAGATGCGATCGCAAAATTTCATAAGCAGCTGCATGGTTGATTAAGTGCTAGACACGGCTCTGGGAAATTATTACCAAGAGAATGGGTCTAAAGCCTCGCCCTTCTAGGGCGACTTTATTTGTGTTATAATATTTTGCGTAGAAGTTTTCCACGGAAAATGATTGTTTTAGAATTCAAAGCCAAAGGGAAAACGACTCAATATACTGCCATTGATGAGGCGATTAGGACGGCTCAATTTGTTCGCAATAAGAGTATCCGTTTTTGGATGGATAATCGAGGCGTGGGACAAAAAGAAATGTATCGCCTTAGTAAGTCATTGAGAAGAGAATTCCTATTTGTAAAAGCTCTGAATTCTAGTGCTTGCCAAGCTTCTATTGAACGGGCTTATAGTTCTATTGCTCGTTTTTACGACAACTGCAAAAAGTCTGTTCCGGGTAAAAAGGGATATCCAAAGTTCAAGAAAAATTCTCGCTCAGTGGAGTATAAAACCTCTGGGTGGTCACTTTCCGAGACCAGGAAACAAATAACCTTCACCGACAAAAAAGGTATTGGTACGCTCAAGCTGAAAGGAACATGGGATTTAAACTTCTACCAATTAGAACAGGTAAAACGAGTTAGATTAGTTCGTCGTGCTGATGGGTATTATGTTCAATTTCTGATTAGTGTAGACAACAAATTAGAAACACAACCCACAGGGAAAACCATTGGTTTGGATGTAGGACTTAAAGAATTCTATACCGACAGCAATGGACATAGTGAACCTAACCCAAGGTTTTATCGCACAGGAGAGAAACGTCTAAAATTTAGACAAAAGCGCGTTTCTCGTAAAAAGAAAGGCTCTGCCAACCGTAAGAAAGCTATTAATAAATTAGGGCGAGTACACCTCAAAATAAGTAGGCAACGTGAAGAACACGCCAAGAGACTGGCGCGTTGCGTAATCCAATCTCACGACTTGGTATCCTATGAAGATTTGAGGATTAAAAATTTAGTGAAAAATCACTGTCTCGCTAAATCTATTAATGATGCTGGTTGGTATAAATTCAGAAAATGGTTGGAGTATTTTGGGGTGAAGTTTGGCAGGATAACTGTTGCGGTTAACCCCGCCTACACTTCTCAAGAATGCTTCAGTTGTGGCGCAATAGTCAAAAAATCTTTATCTACAAGAACCCATGTTTGCGAATGCGGCTTTGTAATAGATAGAGACTCGAATGCCGCTATCAATATTCTGAAATTAGCCTTGAGTACCGTAGGGCATACGGGAACTTGGATCTACTATCCGAACGCTTCAGGAGATTCGACCTCTACTCATACTGGAGAAATCCTGTATCAGCAAGTTGGGTCTGTGATTGAAGAATCTTCGCCCTTATAGGGCGGAGAGTGTCAAACAGCGTTCCAAGGGTTAATCAACCTAACCCCAGCCTGTTGAAAATCTGCTTCATTGCGTGTTACCAAAGTAAAATCTTTATTTAATGCAACAGCGGCAATCAATGAATCTATCGCTGCCATACGCTGACCATTCAGCTCTAATCTACCATTCAACGTCCCCCAAGTTCGCATGACATCAATGTCAATTGTTAAAATTTTATTGCTAAAGCGAATCAGTAACTCATCGTTTAACCATGTATGTAATTCTGTTTTGCGTTTAGAGAGAGGCAATTTTTCAATACCTTTACAGATTTCACCTATTGTAATTACACTCAAGTAGATGAGATCGGGATTAAGCTCATCAATCCATTCAACCACTTGTTGATTTGGTTGCTTCGCAATCAGTTCGGAGATAACGCAAGTATCGAGCAAATAACTCACAACGCCACATCCTCTCTAGCATCGCTCTTGTCCCGACTCAAATCCAACTCAACTTCTGCTAGCGGTGATGTCTGAAAAAACGTAGAAAGCTTTTGCTGGGCAGACAACATTTTTTGATACTCTCGATAAGAAAGAACGATCGCTACTTCCACTCCTCGCTTGGTTATTACTTGGGGACCTTGATGGATTGCTTCCTCAATCACTTCGCTCAATTTGTTTTTAGCTTCTTGAAGTTGCCATTGCTTCATAATTTTTAACTGGCTAGACTGTCTAGATAGTAGCAAAAGTTAGGAGCGATGGCAATCTCTGGGTTCTGGTGCGTCAGGACTAGTTAAATAAAAAGAAGTAGAGGAGAAGCAACAGCAGGAGAAGCAAGGAGATGAGTAAATTTAAGTATTAAATGTTGATTCAATGGTCAGAAGAAGACAGATGCTTCTTGGTAGGATTTTCTGATTTCCCTGGACAATGTTGGCGGACTCATGGGGATAGCTATGAGGAAGCAGTTGCAAATGGTATTGAAGCCCTAGAATCCCTAATTATGGCTTATGAAGCAACAGGTGAACCACTGCCAGAACCAAAGGTTAACAAAGCGGCTTAGTTGATTAAAAAATGACATATATCACATCAAAAACACTTACCAAAATAAATTTTCTCTCCCAATAATGCTTACATCGTTACCGTTTACCATTTAAAACTAGCTTTACACCCGTACCGGGAGCTAAAGTTACTCCCCGCCGTTGGGGAATCTCTGGTTTGTTGCTTGCTAAAGTCATTTGATAGCGGGATATCATTGTGGCGAGAACTAGCTTCATCTCAAACAATGCTAAAGCTTCGCCAATGCAACGACGTATTCCACCTCCAAAGGGGTAAAACTCATAGGGAGTAAACTGCCTTTCTAAAAACCTCTCTGGCTTGAATTGTTCTGGTTCTGGATATAAATCTTCACGACGATGAGTTAAGTAAATACATCCGTAGAGCTTTGTACCTGGTTGTAACTGGTAGCCCATTAATTCGACAGGTTCTTTCACGGCTCTAGGTACTGTTAGCATTGCAATTGGGTAAATCCGCAAAGCTTCGTTACAAATTGCTGTCAGATAAGGTAAACGAACAATTGCCATTGGATCTGGATTTGTACCTAGAGCTTCTAACTCATGGAGCAGTTGGTTTTGGACGCTTGGCGTTCGATGTACCCAATACAGTGCCCAAGCAACTGCCGTAGCTGTGGTTTCATGACCTGCTATTAACAGCGTCATCAACTCGTCCCGCAATTGTTCATCTGTCATTGCCTCGCCATCCTCATCTTGTGCTTGTAAAAGCAATGTGAGAACGTCTGTACGTGAAGGATCGTGCTGTTGACGGCGCTCTTGAATTTCAGCAAACAAGAGCTTATTGATTTGCTGTTGTTTTTTGAGGAAGGAACCCCAAGGACTCCACGTCCCGAAATCTTTTTGAAGAGATGGAAAGAAGAGCGAACCCGATGTAAAAGGCGATCGAAATTCATTTAGTAAGTCAACGATGGACTGTTTGATTTGAAAACAACGCTCCCCTTCATAAATCCCGAAGACAACATTGAGAATAACTTCTAGGGAGATTTCTTGCATAAGAGCCCGTGCAACGAAAACCTGACCGGGAAGCAATTTGCACATTGCTTTCTCAGTGAGTTCGCAAATGCGTTTTCCATAAGAGAACATCCGATCGCCATGAAAAGGTGGCATCAAAAGTTTGCGTTCTTTCCGATGGCGATCGCCTTCGAGCACAAATATGGAGCGATCTCCTACTACGGGTTGCAAAAGCCTGTTAGGAGGAGCGATAAATTGATTGTTATGACCCGAAAAAATCTGCTGAAGTGCTTGGGGGTCGCTCACGAATAACAAACACGAGTCGTTCCCAATCACTGGTGCATTGAAAATATCACCATAGTGCTGTTTCGCAGCATCCATGTAACCCAGGGGGTTGGTAATCCACTGAATTTTCTGCAGCCACTGAGGGGCTTGAGATCCTTTGGGGAGTTTTCCTTGCGCTTGGGTCATTTTATTATGTAAAGTTGGCTCTTCAAAAGAATACTGCTTAGATTATCATTATCTGTAAAAAACAGTTAAGCTGCCCTTGCATATAACTTGTATATTCTAAGATTTTGGCAAAACTGAGTAAAACCCTCCCCCTCTCTCCCACTCCCCCCTTCTTCCCCTCAGCCAGCATGAGAAACTTAAATGCCTCACTGCTTATCAGGCTGATTTGAAGAAACGAATAATCTCGCGCACGTGGTCTAAAAATTGCCCATCAGTCGAAAGCTGTGCTATTGCTTGTCGTGCTTCTCTTGCCAAACGTTCGTGTTCTGTCTGATTGGTAGCACGTAACTCTTCAATATTAGCAGCAAGACGGGCTAAGTCTTTGCGAGTTTCGTCTGTGTAAACTTGCTGATTCGCAGCTAGGGAGTAGGGTTGTTCTGGATTCAGTTGTTCTTCTAGGCGCTTGACAGTATCTTCAAGAGTACGGAAACGAGAACGGAGTTCCACTATATCTTCACGCGGATACGTCCATTCTTGGCGAATCATTGTCAACCTTGCATAGAGATACTCGTAAGCGCTGACAGCCGGACGCAACCCAGTCAATAACAAAGCAGCACCAGAACCGATGTAACCGACTGCACTAATACCAGCTGCAGCAAGAACATAAAGAGCGATCGCTGAAATTAAGTGTAACGCAATGGCAACCAAAAGCGATCGCTTAGCCAAAACCCTGACATAATCTAACTGTTTTTCATCCACTGGAATACCTTTTTCAGTAGATTGTGCAGCTTCCGCCAAAACTTCTTTTGCTTGAAAATGCACGTTCCAAGGTACAGTGACGATCGCGAGCAACCACCAAAAACTTGCACCACCAATAACCCAATCCAGGAAATTTCCAGTCGGTACGTGAAACCATTGCAGCAAGCTAAAAACCAGCAATACGAAAACCAAAACACCAATACTGGAACTGATAAAAAAGGTGAAATACATTTTGCTATATCTCCGAGCGCGGTATCACCTCTATCTTTGACGTGAATTGGACGTAAAGCAGAAATGCTTGTGATGGTTTTTCAACTGAATCCTGCGATCGGTAGATCCTCACTATGAAAACGATCCAGAACGTTGTGTTCTTGGTGACTCCGTTTCCCACTAACAACTAACGAACCAAATAACTCCGCCAAGAACCTTTAACCCCACTTTCAGGAAGCAGTAAACGCCAAGTTTTACCTTCTTTCTGAAGTTGTAGGTAAAGTTCAAAGGGTTTTTGAGATTGCTTTATTTGCCGTTTTTGTAACTTGAACGTAAGTTCGTAGGTTCCTCGAACGCGGTAAGTCAGTAAGTTTTGAATCGTTAGGGGTTGTTCTTGAGTAATTGACAGTCGGTTAATTTCAAATCCTTGAAAATTTAAATCAAGTTGTTGGTTGAGTCTTTGCTGAGTTTGCTCTACCTCAAGCGTAAGTGCTTTTTGAACCAATTGGGAGGTTGGTGCAAGTACACTCGTCGTACACGCACTCAGAAATCCCAACAGGATTAGGCTGACAATAAACCTCATTTTTACTCAGACTCCTGTGTGTTCTTGTTTGTCTGTCAAGTTTGATTGTTCCGCTTTGACTGAATTAATAAAAAACTTTATCGAACTCACGTTAATAAACAGCATAGGACAAAACTGCTCTCTTGTTGAAGTGTAAAAATTTTGACGCTCTCATAATAAAGTATTTAAACTTTCATGTATCTAAATAAATAAATTTTTGATAAATCTAAAGATTTATTACCTGTAGTAAAGATAAACTATGAGGGTACGCAAATACTGAAAAATTGTGTATTCCCCGTCAATTAACAAAAAATACGTAAAACAAGGTGTTTTTCAAGCTTTACAAAAACTGATTTATACAAAATCCTTGAGGCTATTTATTTGACGGGCACAGACAGAGAACTCCGTATTGCCTCTCAGTAATCTTATTGACTCAAGTAACAAATCTTCAAGAAAAAAATATCCGGAGAACAAGCCTTAAAGCTGAATATTTGAATACTGTAGGACATTAACCCTGAATCACCCGTTTTATAAAATCACTATAAAATTTGATAAAAATATAACATTTCAGACAAAAAAATGCGTAAAATCCCTAGTAAGGGCTGAAATAATATTGTTTCATAATTTACCAATAAAACAATGACTATTGCTACGCAAGTACGTAATCGACTGTTCAGAAACCTCTATGAAATATCGTTTGTAAAAAATAGTGCTGATTTAGAATATCAGATTTTTGTAAAAAATCATACCAAATGTTTACCTGCTTTATCTGATACCGACCGAGAAATAGTAGAGACTCTGAATACAGAGGGAGTTGTCATTACATCATTAGAGGCACTCTCACTTCCTTCAAGCCCACAAATGTTTGAGGCGGCAAAAAACTTGATGCCAAAGATACCAACAATAACCTCTGGAGAAAAAAATGAGTACGTTGTTCATGCCACTTCCAAACAAATAATGGCATCTCCAGAAATCTTTCTTTGGGGGCTAGAACAGCGTTTACTAAATATTGTTGAGAATTATCTTGGTTTGCCAGTAGCCTATCACGGTGCATATTTTCGTAGAGATATAGCCAACATCGTTGAGAAGAAATCAAGGTTGTGGCACATGGACACAGAAGATCGAAAACTGCTCAAAATCATTGTTTATCTGAATGATATTAATGAGGATAACGGTCCTTTTCAATATATTCCCCAGTCTTTAACTCCAGAAGCCACCCGCGCTCTTAAGTACAAGCATGGCTATATCAGACACACAACCATGAGTCGAGCCATCTCCCCCTTAAATCACAAATCTTGCACTGGGTTAGCAGGAACAGTCGTTTTTGCCGGCACTGCAAGCGTTTTCCATCGCGGGAAGGTACCTGTAGCTTCAGATAGATTTGCCATATTTTACGACTATACTTCCAGGCAGCCAAGGTTCCCATTTTATTGCAAGTCTTCTTTACCAGACGAAGATTTGCTTCTTCTTTCTAAAAAGTTTTCCGAACAACAGCAGCAGTGCGTTTTTTGGCGGGGTAGCGTGTAAAGTTTACTTGAGGTAAAACAGCCATCCAACACCAACGATCGCAACTACAGCACCTGCAATAGCTCTCAAGCTGACTCGCTCTCCCATAAATTTGGCAAGAGGAATCACAAATAGCGGGCTAGTCTGCATTAGAGTGGTCGCAATTCCGGCTGCTGTAAATTTGACAGCAGTCTGTTGCAACCAAATTCCTAAAAAAGTACCGCAGAAGGAAGCAAAGATCGCTGTCATTACAAATTGTCTTGAGTGTAATGTTTTTCCCTTATAGTTACCTTGCCTATTTCGTAAGGTAAACCAGATCAGGAGAACTAACTCGGCAGCACTTAAACGCAGTAAAGCTGCCCATAATGGGTTTATACTGCGATCGATAAATGCTGCTCGTGAAAGCACCATTCCTGTAGCGTTTGTTATGACTGCTAGCAAACTAAAGCCGATTCCTTTCCAAAAAGGAGATGCAAACAAAGGTGCTGCTACATTCCCTGTCTCTTTAGTTTCGCGTGTCCGTGTCCCTTCATCGGGAGTGCGTTCTGTTATCACCCAAGCAACTCCCAGAACAGTTAGCAGAATTCCGCACCAAGCGCTCAAATTTATTTTTTCTTGTAAAAAAATTAGAGCGAGTATGGCTGCAATTGGTGGAGCAAGGGTTCCTATAACTAGAACGCGACGCGCTCCTAAGTAATTTATGGCTGCTAAAAAGGCTGTATCTCCCAAGCTAATACCCACAATGCCGCTTGTTAAGAGCAAACACAACGGCAAAACAGTTATATTAGGCAACCATTCTCCAGTTATTGGGATGCTTAGTAAGAGAAATGCGATCGCGATAATCCCTTTAAGCAGATTCAGTTGTAACGGCGGGATGCGCTCTCCCAATCGACCGTAAATCGTTGATGCTACAGCCCACAGACACGCAGCAGACAAAGCCGCTATTTCGCCCTTAAAATCTGTCCCTGAAAATATTAAAAAAATATTAAAATTATTATCTATCACTTTTCAAGCCAGATAAATCTTTAATAATTTAAGATAAACACCCTTATAAACATTAGCACTCAATGTACGAAACTGCTAAATTTTTTCCAGACAAACTTTAGCACTCTAAGAGCTTTAATGCTAATTTTCAAGGGTCTGGAAATTAGCACTCACAAGGCTTTAGTGCCAATCTTCTTAGTAATTTACTAACTTCTTTCAGAAGACAAACAATTGTTTTTGAGTACAACATTTTTAAAACTTAAGACTGCATAAAAACATTCACAAATTGGGAGGATGAGAATGAAATACGCATTTGATATTGTAGGCGTGTCTTCAGTTGTGGATTTTTTCACGCACCAACAACAGATCTGGCAAAAATCTCAGGAATTAGCTTTGGAATATGTTAGCAGCCACAAATGCACACTTGATGCGCTTATTCAATCCGTAGAACCCGTACCTCCCAAATGGGGTTGGGAGAAAGATGAGGTTATAAACAGTGTGATTAATTTTTGGCTGGATCGGTCCGAGAGTATTTGGTATTGGAACTCGCGTTTAATAGATGCTGGAAGTGATAATTTACTGGTTGCAAGAATTGCAGACATTAAGGCTTTACAAGCCGAGTTTGACTCTCTCCTAAAAGATGGATAAGGTAACCCTCCCCGACTATCGCAGTACGGGGATTTGTCCTCCTCCAATGACATCGACCAAAACCACCAGGGCAAACACATCTAAAATTAACAAAACTAAATGGACAAAAAACTTAGTTTGTGTACTTGACGCATAAGGTTTTTCGTTAATTTTATTTTTTTTCCTTAGACGTAAGGTAAAAATTATCATGGCTTTAATTCTCAATAAATAGGTTTTAGTGCGAAAAATTAGGTGTTTATTGAGAATGTGCTATTTTTATTGACAAGGTGCGTTTGTCCTGCCAAAACCATAAAAAAAATATTAGCAACTAAAGTATTCTTGAATATGAAACTTGAATATCTTCAATTGGATATTTTGGAAGAAGAAGCAAAAACGCTTTCTCCTTATCATAAAATTGCATTTGCTGCTTCGATTTGTGAAAGATTGTTGCCCAATTATTATATCTTTGCTAGAGAATCTGACTGGAATACTTCATCATTGCTGAGAAATGCTTTAGATGAAGTATGGCTTCTTCTTGAAAGCAAATACATTTATGAAGTTAAGTTGCGTCAGTTGATAATTGATTGCGAACAGGCGATTCCCCACGACCACGATAATAATTTTTCTGAATATGTTTCTGAAGCTCGGTATGCAGCAGCATCGGTCTGCTATGCTTTAGAACTTTGTTTAGAAGGGAATTCAAAGCTTGTCAGAATGGTAGCTGACTGTGCTTATGAGACTCTTTGGATATATTTGAATTGGCAAGGAGAATATTTAGATGATAATTGGGAAAATGAAGCTTCTCAAGAACAAAAAAAACAAGGAAAGTGGGAAGAAAAATCTTTGGAAGAGCAAGAAAAAATTATCATTAACCACCCTTTTACGGTAAGAGAAATGACAAAAGAAAATGAGGACTTGCAGCGCCTCAAAGAAACGCCTATCTTGACCGAAGAATTTCTGCAATGGCTGCGAATTTCTTCTAACAACGACGGAAAAAGTCTTATAGATTTATCTTGAGAGCCAATTAGCAACAACATGAAAAGTCAAATTATCCAGACAGAAGAGAAGATGGCAGAAAGATTCACTCCAGAAAAAATTCATTGGTTTCGCCAACAAATGTTTAGCTGGGGAAACCAAAACAGGCGAGACTTTCCCTGGCGAAAAACATCAGATCCCTATGCTATTCTCGTGGCAGAATTTTTATTACAAAAAAACGATGTAGAGACAGTAGTTCCCATATATGAATCTTTTCTGTTTCGCTATCCTACTCTTATACCAATTTAATATAAAGCTGCATACAATTAGCCTGCGAAGGCAGGCTTTGTTTGTATAGCCCCACTCTTCTAGAGTGAGGGCAATAATGTGCAACTTCACATAGAATTGGTATTAGATGTATTATTCCCCGACGCAGCCATCGGCTCGAAGCTAGGAATCACGGTCAATTGTTAGATATTAACTAGATGAGCAATAGCAGTAGCCAAGATATTAGGTTCAATCGGCTTAGATAAATGAAGCGTAAAGCCAGTTCCAAGTAATTGTTTTCGAGCCGCCTCACCGGAAAATCCAGTAAGAGCGATCGCGGGTATTTTACCACCTCGTTCGGGTGGTAAAGATCTGATTTCCTTGATGAGAGTATAGCCATCCATACCGGGCAATCCGATATCGCTAACTAGCAAATGTGGCGGTTGTTCGATCAACGATACCAGTGCCTCATGTGCAGAAGCAACAGCACGGACAGAAGCACCATAACTTTCTAACAGAACTACTAAAAAATCTCTATTTTCTTGTTCATCATCCACAACCAGCACGCGAACTCCGCTTAAATCCAAGACATCATTATTTTGAGTACTTTCTGACTGCGTTAAAGAGGAAGAATGTATTAATGGCAGCCTCACGGTAAAAGTAGCTCCCTTACCATCACCAAGGCTTTCTGCTTGAACGGTTCCACCATGTAGTTCAACTAAGTGACGAACGATAGGGAGACCCAAACCCAAGCCGCCAAACTTCCTTGAGTAACTGCTATCTTGCTGGCGAAAATAATCAAATATATAAGGTAAAAAATCTTGTTTAATACCTTTGCCCGTATCGCTTACTTGAATTTGAGCATATACATCAATCTTTTCTAAACGAATTGTGACGCGTCCTGTAGATGGTGTAAATTTAACAGCATTAGAAAGTAAGTTCCAAATCACTTGTCGCAAACGCTTGGGATCGCCAAATACCAAACCTACATTGCGATCGAGTATAGTGACTAGTTCAATTGATTTAGCTCGAGCGGCTAGACGGACGCTTTCAATGGCAGATGCAATAGTGGTTGTCAAATCGACAGCAACCGGATTTAAGGTTAATTTACCGCTCAAAATTTTAGAAACACTCAGCAAGTCATTCACAAGTTGTATCTGCAAGCGAGCGTTACGTTCAATCGTTGCTAAAGCCTCAGTGGTTTTAAGAGGATCTAGCTTACCACTTTGTAAAAGTTTTACCCAGCCTAATATAGGGTTCAGTGGTGTTCGCAGTTCGTGAGAAAGCACGGAGAGAAACTCATCTTTGATACGGTTGGCTGCTTGAGCTTGTTCCAAAAGTTTAGTCCGCTCTTCCTCCGCCCGTTTGCGTTCGGTAATATCTCTTAAAGACACAAGATATGCTATCTTTCCATACCACTCAATTTCTACCACACGCATTTGAGCAATTTTGTCCGAGCAAGAGTTTGCTACACTATTTTCTTTATTGCAACCACAAATATCAACTTCTGTATTGTCACCACATACAACAGGAAAACCAAACAATTCACCTAATAGTTCCTCCTGTTTGCAACCAAAGAGATCCAAAGCCGCAGGGTTAATAAACCGTACAATACCTTGCTTGTCAACAACTATAATCCCATCAGCGTTCTTTGCTATCAGTGTTTGCAGCTGTGCTTCAATTCTTTGCGCTGCTGCTTCTATTTGCTGAATGTGCTCTTTTTGCTGTCTGAGTTCTGTTGTTTGTTTTTGCAGTTCTTGCTCTAAATCAATTTTTGGCGATTTACTCTTTATCGATTGTATTTTTTTAGCAATTATTTGTTCTATAATTTGGGGAAGTTGCGCCAATTCCTCTTGTAACAGGTAGTCTGTAGCTCCTCTTTTCATGCATTTTACAGCCATAGAGACGCTATTTGTACTGTTAACAATGATAAAAGGAACATTCTGTTTTTGTGCTTGTGCCAAACGCAATGCCTCTAAAGCCTCCATGTCTTTTAGGCAATCTTCAACCACAATAACGTCCCATTCTAAATGTAAATGAGAAATATAATCTGCTTTTGTTGAGATACAAGTATACTTATAATTCTTGGCCAAGTTACCCTGACTTAACAAAGCTGGGATATTCTTTGTTTTTTCAGGCGAGACCAATAGAAGCAATATATTACATTTAGCATCCACTTTTTTAGGTTAACTTTGGTAAGTTGTTTATTATAAGTAAATCATAATCACTTTTTGAGTCGAGAGCATCTTACCCAAAGACTTATGTTTGTAACTCTTCCTATAGGAAGAGAAGAACTCCTACTAAATTTCAGGGCGATCGCTCTCGCGGAATATTTAGGTCTAAGATAACTGTTTGAGTGTCTGATAAATCCCCGACTATGCGTACTTTTGGCAAAGGAAATTCTTTGATTAAAGTAGGGGTTAATAAAATCTTTTCACCTTCAGCAACTAGTGGCTGCTCCAGCACATCAATAATAATTATCTCGTGTTTATTTTTCAGATAAAATTCACACAACTGAATTAGATTGGAGATGGCTTGCCGAGACCTCTGTGTATACCCGGTAATATAAAGTTTGAGCAAATATTTATCACTCATCAGTCTTTTAAGTCATAACCTATGTATATTTACTTTTCTTCATCAGAGTTATTATAAGTTTGAGTAATATTTTTTTATTCAAACCAACGAAGTATTTCTCTTAACCGATAGTTAGGGAGGCGGAGCTTCTGTAGTATGCCAATGAGTTATTTTAATTCCGTCAAAATGGTTACAGACAAGGTACCTAACTTCTTAAATTAGTTGAGACTTTGAGCCTTTCAATTCCTATAAAACAGATAGGATTGCTATAGATAAAGTAGGCACGATTATTTGATTGAAGATGCTGCAAATTCGTTCTAAAACTCAGAAATGGCAACTGCCATTATGGTCGATTGTTATCAGTCCGTTTGTAATTTTGTTAATAGGAACTGTCAGCATTACTAGATGGTTATCTTGGCGAAGCGAGCAAGAAGTTATTTATGGTACAGTTAGTCAATTGCAAACAGAAATTAGCAATCGCCTCCATGAAAAATTAGAGAATTATCTAGAAGCTCCCCGCATTATCAATCACATTAACTCGACTGCTATTGAACTCAAGCAGTTGGATCTCAATCATAGCTTTGCCCGGTTTTGCGGATACACTGCACATCTTAAAGGACGGGCAACAATTATTGTTGCGTTAACATCAAGTGCGCTCGAAGAAAACAAAGCTCTTATGCTTTCGGCTGGGTGTGATGATTTTGTTCGCAAACCATTTCTGCAATCTGTCATTTTTGAAAAACTGGCAGAATATTTACATATTTCATACATCTATCAACAGATAGATGACAAAAAGTCAAATAAAGATATTTCTTTTGCTGAGATTCAATCACATCTTTCCAAAATGCCCAGATCTTGGATTGTTCGACTTCATCAAGCTGCCACCCTTGCAGATTTAGACCTGATGATTCCTTTGATTCAAGAAATTTCTGAATCAGATTGTATGATATCAAATGCACTCCAAACTTTAGTGAATGACTTTCAGTATGACTGCATAATGTATATAACTCAACAACTTATAAAACGCGAATAGCAATTGCGTTTACTTTTTGGAGAACTCAGAACCATAAACTTCTTTTTATCTAGAACTGCAAATCATTATGGCTGTATGTAAGGGTGACATTTTGATTGTTGACGATACACTAGAGAATTTAAGATTTTTGTCAACAACGTTGATAGAAAGGGGATACAAAGTACGGAGCGTTACGAGTGGTGCCATGGCACTTGTTGTGGCACAAACTGCGCTCCCCAATTTAATCTTGTTGGATATTAGGATGCCAGAAGAAGATGGTTATGAGGTTTGCCAGCGTCTAAAAATGGATACACAGACGCGTGAAATTCCCGTGATTTTTTTAAGTGCTGCCAATGAAGTCATAGATAAGGTGAGGGCATTTGAGGTTGGAGGTGTAGATTACGTTACTAAGCCATTCCATTTAGAAGAGTTGCTTGCTCGCATTGATACACATCTCAGTCTTCAAGCAGCGCGACAAGAAATTCGGAAGTTAAATGTAGAACTTGAGGAGAGAGTTCGCTTGCGTACCATTCAACTAGAACGGGAGATTGTGGAACGCCAAAAACTACAGGAAAAATTACTGCATATAGCACTCCACGATAGCTTGACTGGACTATTAAATCGTGCTTGGCTTATGGAGCGGTTGCAACAGTTACTCGAACATGCACAGCAGTATCCAAATTTTTTATTTGCTATTCTGTTTTTGGATTGCGATCGCTTTAAAATAGTCAATGATTCTCTTGGGCATCTCGTAGGAGATCGACTGTTGATTGCGATCGCCCGTCGCTTGGAATCGTGCCTTCCTCCAGGTAGTACTCTAGCTCGTTTGGGAGGCGATGAGTTCACAATTCTTTTGGAAAATATTCAAAATGTTCAGGCTGTAACGACAGTCGCAGAGCGCATCCTCCAAGAATTTACAATTTCATTTAAAGTCAGTCAAAGTGATATCTTTAGCAATGTCAGTATTGGAATCGTACTGGGCAATAAGAGCTACGAACAGCCAGAACATTTACTTCGTGATGCTGATACAGCCATGTATCAAGCTAAAGGAATAGGCAAGGGTTGCTATCAAGTTTTTGACCCGGCAATGCATCATCATGCCTTAAATTGTTTGGAAATTGAAACCGATTTGCGGCAAGCTACAGAACAGAATGAACTTATTGTTTACTATCAGCCAATTGTATCCTTAACGAGTGGTAGGATAGTAGGCTTTGAAGCTTTAGTTCGCTGGCAACACCCAAAACAAGGGCTGCTTTCTCCCAATCAGTTTATCTTTATTGCAGAACAGTCAGAGTTAATTATAAAAATCGATTTGTGGGTGATGCGGGAAGCATGCCGTCAGCTTCGTCTTTGGCAAAATGAAGGATTGATTGCAGATTCCATAAAAATGAGTGTTAATCTTTCAGTCAAACATCTTACCCGTACCAATCTGATTCAAGAAATCGATAGTCTTTTACAAGAAAGTCGGTTAGATCGCCGGGATCTCAGGCTAGAGATTACTGAAAGCGGTATTATGGGAAACGCTGAAATTGCTGCTAGTATTTTAGAGCAATTAAAATACCGAGAAATCCATTTAAGCATTGATGATTTTGGTACGGGCTACTCTTCTTTGAGCTACCTACAGCGCTTACCCGTAAATACGCTCAAGATAGATCGATCTTTTATCAGTCGCATTCAAAATGACGGGCAAAATACTGAAATTATTCGAGCAATTATTGCTCTGTCAGATAGCCTGGGAATACAAGCGATCGCAGAAGGTGTAGAAACGTCTTCTCAGTTACAACATTTGAGAACATTGGGTTGTGCGTTTGGACAGGGGTATTTCTTTTCTCCTCCTTTAAATGCTGAATCTGCAATGCGGCTACTTCAAACCCCTCCACAGTGGTTGTGAGGCAATTGCTCGAGCTTAACTAACATATTCATGCGATTTTACCGATCTCGTACAATTTTTTTCGCAGTCAGTATAACTGATGTAGCATAGGTCTTTCAAGATAGCTTACTCTATTCTATAGAGGAAAATATGCCAGAGACATTTTTAGCAACTAGCTGTGATTTTAGTTTATTACAAGAAATTAGTGCGTGTCTTTGTCAAACAATTATTACTATTAGATAAAACTGAAAATTTTATCGAATTACTCTTGTCTAGAATAAGCCTCTTTTATGACTCTTACCAAATTAATTTTGATCCCCTAGTTTGACGCAATATAAAGTTGTTAAAGATAGGATTGTTTGGAATTAAGCTTCCTACTAAACTGGCTTTCAAGCAAATAATACAATCTAATAAAACTTGGTATAAGTCTGCTTAGGCGGACTTTGTTTTTGTAGTTGCGACTTCGAGTCGTCTCGATGATTCTCTATCTAGAGTCATAAAAGAGTGATAAGGCGTGAAACCTGGAAAATGTGTAGGTAGGGCTAAAGCCCACGTTTGATGTTAGTGGGCATTTCACTTAACAAATTAGCCTAGATGGGCTAGGTGGGCATTGCCACCCAACATCAAAACGGCTAGGGAGCGTTTTCAATTGACTTGTTGAGCCTCCTAATTTTTTAGCTCCCCCTGAATCCCTCTTAAAAAGGGGGACTCAAGAGTATCCTAGGGTGAACAAACTGGCGAGCGCGACGCCCTTACCACAAGAAGCAAAAAAAACACAAGAAAAAGAATTATTTTCAATAAAGCGAAGACTTTTGTAACAAAGCAGTTTATCAAGTATTATGTTAATAATTATAAATAATTGTAAAAAAATCTATGCAGGATAAAGTCATCGTTATTGTTGGTGCCACTGGTGGTATTGGTTCAGCCCTGACTCGACAACTAGCCCCTACAGGCGCAAAATTGGTACTGGCAGCAAGGAATGCCGATCGCCTGACGGCACTGGCGGCTGAATTACCAGGACAAGTTTTGAGTGTTCCTACAGATATTACTAACCTTCAACAAGTAGATACACTGATGTCCAAGACGCTTGCCAGTTTTGGTCAAATTGACGTTTTGGTCAATGCAGCTGGTGTTGGGATACTCAAGTCGTACAACACTTTGGAGCCTGACGATTTGGACAAGATGCTGGAAGTCAACCTTAAAGGCAGTTTTTACACCTGTCAAAAAGCAGCCCAAGAAATGCAAAAGCGCAAATCCGGTCATATTTGTAATGTTGTGGGCATTTTGGGCAAACATTCAATGGCAATGGCTGCAGCTTACTCTGCTTCTAAATTTGGTGTTGTTGGCTTTAGCAAGTGTATGGCAGAGGAACTGAAACGCTTTGGCATCAAGTTTACGTTATTCTATTTTGGTGGAGTGGATTCTCCTTTCTGGGACAATGTGAGCTTAAAGGTAGACCGGAAAAAAATGCTCAGCCCAGAAACTGCAGCCAATGCCATTTTCTTTGCTCTATGCGCTGAACCTCAAGCAGTTCCTTTAGAAATTAATATCCAACCCGATAGTCATTTATTTTTTTAAAAGATGACTCTCCGGCTAGAGTGATAAGTAATTCAAAACACATTCATTAGATATTTAAAACCACACTTATGCATCAATTGGGATAGTCTGTAAGTAAATTTTCAGTTTTAAAAAGAAATGTTAAGACTTATTACTGATTTTGACGGTCCCATCATTGATGTTTCCGAACGTTACTACAAAGTTTATCAATATTGTTTGCAGAAAATCCAACGCCCCGGACAAGAGGTACGAGAACTATCTAAAGCAGAATTTTGGCAAATGAAGCGATCGCGTGTTCCGGAAAAGCAAATTGCTGTTATATCCGGTTTGGAAGAAGCGCAAGCGCAGGAATTTTCGCAATTGCGAAAGCAAACCGTTCATACCCAACCTTATTTCGAGTACGATACCTTAGCCCCTGGTGCTGTTGAGGCTCTGTTAAAAGTCCAAAAGGCTGGCATTGATTTGGTTGTCATGACAATGCGTCGGGAACGGGAACTAGATTATGCTTTCAAAAAATACGATTTAGGGAGATTTTTTCCAGAAAACCGTTGTTACTGTCTGAGCAACGACTACATCAAAACTCGCGATACTGACGACAAACCCTTGTTAATGGCAAGGGCTATAAGAGAACTTCCCCCTGCATTTGACACTTGGATGGTGGGAGATACAGAAGCCGATATCATTTCTGCCAAAAAGCAAGGTATTAAGGCGATCGCAGTGGAATGCGGTATTCGCGATCGCTCCCAACAAGAACTTTACCAACCAGATTTAATTGTTAAGGATTTCAGTTCTGCCGTGAATTTAGTCCTAGAACAAGCATTACAGCCAGTTGGTTAATTGCGAGATTGCTAACGGCTAATAGCTAATGGCTAATGGTAGTCAGCCATTAGCTATTAGCCATGAGCTACTTTAAAAAACTACTAATAAGCCATAGCAACAAGAAAGCTACAACTGTAGAGAACTGATTCTGATTTAGATTAATAAATTGCTGTATTTGCGGTACTATCCAGGCTGCAAGAAGTCCTCCTGCTATTAGACCCAGAATTAAACCGAGAAGTGTCAATAGAACAGAACGACCAAATTTACCTTCCTTGCGACTGAGAAAATAAATACAGACACCAATACCTAACAGCAGTGTCATTTGCAACACTGGATCGCCTCCAGCTTGATAAAACACGCCGATCGTACTTAAACCGAGATACCAAACCCCTGGTAGTAAAATATCCTGAGGCGCTGGCTTATCTAATACTGTTTGCAGCCACAAAGGCGACTGCTCGCGTGGGCTCTGAGTTTCTTTGGGAGGTGCTTGTACAAGCCTTTCTGGAAACCTGATGCGTTCTGGAACTTTGATTTTGCCTTCCTGGCGCATTTTCAAGCGTTCCATTAAAATTGCATCATATGCCGCCTCTATGACTTCTAGACGCTTAGCATCGCCACTGTACTGTTCCAGCAGACGACTGCGGACATCCTGAATTTCATCGAAGCTAGCATCCTCAGATACCCCAAGTTTTTCGTAAGGATTTTGCTCGCTCATGGAAGTTTGTAACTTTAGCCTCAATCGGCGGCAATCTTTTGTTAAAGAAAAACTACTTTAAGTTGAAGTTGGTTGAAACGAATGCTTTGATTAATTCGTATAACCTACCTGGATATTAGCATGGGCAACTTCCATTGACCTAGTAGTTTTAACTATAGACACTTTAACACATGAAAAGAACTCCGTGTATCCCCTCATGCCGTTCCTTCACTGTGGCTTTACTCTAGAATTTGAGCAAAAAGTACATTCAAGGCATTTTTGATGAAAAACTATCTTTTCTTTTTTAGATTTGGCAACTTAGCTGTACCATAATACTGTTTTAAATAATTAACCTCCTAATTCCTTGTGCCATAAAGCCGCATATCGATTTAAAATTAAGACTGTTTTAAATTTCTTGCATCAGGGTAGCACAGTGTCCGGGACTACCCACTTGTCATGGCTAAGGTGAAAAGCATCTGCTTGCAGGACACAAGGTTGATCGCAAAAACCTAAATTTCAGTTCAAGGGTGGCATTACCAAAGTCTTCGCGCTTTATTTTGTTGAAAATCCTGATTACTACACTAGTATTTGAATAATCAGGGCATAAGTGCCTTAGCCTTGTAAATTCATATGACTCTCAAAATGGAAACCGTAACATCTACGGAATCCGTCTGTTAATCCTATAAATTTTTTTTTGTGCAAAGTGATGGTCATGGCTCCTGCCAAGATTCTTGTTGTTGACGACGATCCTGCGGTTCGGAATTTAATCCAACGCTTCCTGATCAAACAGAGCTATCAGGTAGAAGCTGCCGAAGATGGTAAAACCGCCCTGGCCCTCTTTGAGCAGTTTAACCCCGATTTGGTAATATTGGATGTCAATTTACCAGACGTAATTGGGTTTAACCTCTGCCAAGAGATGCAAAGCCGAAATGGCGTTTTTGTGCTAATGCTCACTAGTCGCGCCGATGAAGCTGATAAAATTCGTGGTTTCTCAAAAGGCGCAGATGACTACCTTACCAAACCATTTGGCTTGGGAGAGCTAGAAGTCAGGGTTGCAGCCATTTTAAGGCGACAGCGTGTCGTAACTACTGCAGAACAAAAACGCCTGGTGTTTGAAAAGTTAATGATCGACCCCGTGCGGCGAGAAGTTACACTTAACAGCCTACCAGTCCCCTTAACTGCTCTAGAGTTTGATTTATTACATTTCTTAGCTAGCCATCCAGGTCGAGTTTGGCGGCGGGCGGAACTTATTCAGGAGGTTTGGGATTATGAATACGTCGGCGACCAACGGGTTGTAGACGTGCATATAGGTCAAATTCGCAAAAAAATTGAAGCTGATGCCAGTCAACCCGCTTTAATTCAAACGGTACGAGGTGTTGGGTATAAGTTTGAATGCCCCACTCAACCCCAGTAGGGTGAAAAAAACAATAGCATTCATTCATGTCCATTATTAGCTGCAGCAAAACAAAGTGAATGAAAACTACTTTCTTGGGAAACATAACAAAGCTCTACGGGCTCATCTCTCCTAACTACAATTATCACTCTCTAGAAAAACTTGGGACTGGCGAGTGGGGAAGTTTCCCAATCCCCACTCGCCAATCTTTTACAAAAAGCTGTGTTTCTTGTGACTAAGTGTCTGAGCTTTTGATATTCATTCTTTGACTTCTCCAAAATACATAGCTTGAAAAAACTTCGAGTGGTACACTATACCGCTCGAAGTTTTTATATTTCTTCGATGTCCCTAAATTTAAAGCACGAGCGAGAATTCCTTCAACGTTTAAGCCAATCAAATCAACTATTTCTGCCCGATTCGATAACGACAGCATCGTCCCAAAAGACGAAGGCGGTTGCACGGTATCGACCTAACCATGAGATTGAGAGCGTTGTTCCAATCCCTTGGTGCTGTATATTTACAGTTCGGGCATAACAACCTTTTATTACCACCTCATTTGTCGTCTGTGGGTTCGCATTTTGGACAAGTACGGACTCCGTGTAAGACTATCTCCAAGATATCTCTACACTCTTTCTAACCAACCGAGCAAGGTATTTTTATTTAACAATGGTGAAATAAAGTTTCTAAGTAAACACGAGCCGCACGGCGATCGCTTTCTCCATTTTGAAGTAAAAACAGGGACAGAGCTGCTGTCAGGACGCGGTTTTGATCCCAATCTGGATGTGTGTCTAGATAAATTTTGAGGGATTCGTGAAGTGCTTCGGGAATTTCGCTAAAGATACCAACTGTCGTATTCATGAGATGTTTCTCCTTTGAAGTTCATCGATGGGATAACCTTGCTTGTAGTAGAGCCACCAGAGGGAAAACAAACTTAAGAGCCTTCTGAAAGCAAACAATGGATGCTTAGGTAAATTTACACAGCAACTCAAAGGACTAAAAGAGCAAGCCGCACTATTTTGCTCTAAAAGGGGGTAGGGTTGTCAATGCTGCGAAATGTTAAGAATTCGTTTATAAAAAATTAACGTTTACGCAAGTACAAAGGTTTTCGGTATGTTTTTGTAATACTTCGTAATATTAACTCAGTCTTTCGAGCTAGATAACGGTAGCAGTAAAAAATCCCCAATAGAGTAGCTAAAGCTTGTAACATCATCAAGCCTCTGTGGAAAACAACACAATACCTGTGGAAACCTTGTGGAATGATTGAGGAAAATTTGGACGAATGATAAGAATTACAAACATTGACCGATGACCAGTCATCGGTGACATTTGATAGTTGGTTGTCAAATTTTTAAGAAGGCAGCTTTGCTGAGGGCAGAGAGCAATGCGGTCTTGGGCTTTGCCCAAGTAGAGCAATTGCGGAAGGGCAGAAGGGACTAATTGGAAGGGGATTGGACCCTTCCCAATTTCGTTGCTCCCAATATCGTTGCATTTGGGAGAGGTTTCCTACCCGATATCTAAACAAAGGTAAGCTCTGTTTTAACTTCATCGAACCCACTTTGACCGTAAGGTAGAAGTTGCTACAGCAATCGAGGCGGTATAACTAATGATATTTCTTACTCGAATCCCGCTCCCCGTGAAGAAACAAAAACTACGGCTTCTACCAAAGCTAAATTACCAAATCTGGATTCTAGCTATTGGGAGATTTCTCTTAGAATTTGGCACTGGCTTCACTTTGTTTTACGCCCCAATCTTTTTCGTGAACAAAGTTGGTTTGTCAGCAACGTCTGTCGGTATAGCTTTGGGTAGCGCTTCATTATCTGGGATTCTCGGACGAATTTTAAGCGGTTCTTTTTCAGACTCCCCCGATATTGGACGACGCCGCACTTTGTTGCTGGCTGCAGCCGTTTCAGCAATTGGCTCTATGGTCTTGGCTGCAACTGACGATCTTGTTACCCTGTTAATCGGGAATACGATCGCGGGGATGGGCTTGGGTTTATACTGGCCTGCTAACGAGGCTATTGTTGCTGATGTTACACTACCGGAAACTCGTCATGAAGCTTATGCCATAACTCGACTTTCAGACAATCTGGGTTTGGGTATGGGAATTGTATTGGGAGGATTTTTAGTCGCAACAACAGGAAACTACCGCTTACTTTTCATTATTGATGCCATTTCGTTTGCAGTCTTTTTTGTAGTTGTTTATTTTGCCATTCAAGAAAACAATCGAGTACCCAAGTCACATATCACAAGGAATCAACAGCTAGTATCTTGGTTAACCTCATTACAAGATAACCACTTCCGCGTGTTTATAATTGTTAACATAATTTTTACAATATATTTTTCACAATTACATAGCACCCTTCCCATTTACTTTAAAAATTTTGTATCCACTGGAGCATCGGGAAAAGGATTTTCTGAAACAACTATCAGTACACTTTTCGCTTGGCATTTAAGCATTGTTATTTTGGGACAGTTACCCATCGCCCGTGTCTTAAAACGATTTAGCGATCCTCTAGCACTTGTTGTTTCTGCGGTATTGTGGGCTACTGGTTTTCTTCTCATTTGGATGACCTGCACGGTCACGTCTTATCATTTAGTTTGGGCAGCTTTGGCGTTAGGAATCTTTGCTCTTGCGATTGTTTCTTATACCCCTTCCTCTTCCTCTCTAATCACGGAGTTAGCTCCTGAATCCCAGCGCGGTGTTTACTTTGCCATCGGGGCTCTGTGTTGGGCTATTGGATATGCTATTGGTCCCTCTTTTGGAGGTTGGGTATTAGACCAAGCTGAAATAATCGTGACGTATTATTGGCTGGGATTAGCACTAACGACTGGTATTGCGATCGCGATTTTGCTGCGCCTCAATAAACTAATTCGGAACCAAATAGAGACTGAGGATAAGGGAGAAAGACCTATTTTCCCAAAATCCAAAATCTAAAATCCTTTACTTCCGCCGTTCTTGCAACTTGCGATAAACGGCTTTGATATCAACATTATGATGAGCCAACGCGACAAGAGTGTGGTACAACAGATCTGCAACCTCACCTGCGATCGCATCTGGTTCGTCATCCTTAAAAGCCATCACCACCTCAGCGCTTTCTTCACCTATCTTTTTCAAAATCTTGTTATCACCACCAGCCAGCAACTTACAGGTATAAGAATCCTCCTGTGGATTGTCGCGGCGATCGCAAATTACGGAAAAAATTTGTGACAGTGTACTGCCTGGAGGTTGGACAATTTCCCCATGAACTTGATGAAAGCAACTGCGTTCCCCAGTGTGACAGGCAATATCTCCTATTTGCTCTACACCAACTAGTAATGCATCACTATCACAATCGTATCGAATACTTTTCACCTTCTGTATGTACCCAGAAGTTTCCCCTTTATGCCAAAACTCCTGTCGGGAACGGCTCCAAAACCAAGTTTCTCCACTTTCCAAAGTCTTCTGTAGCGATCCCTGATTCATCCATGCCATCATCAGAACAGTCCCGTCCAAATAGTCCTGAACAATAGCGGGTACTAGCCCTTTTTCATCGTAGCGAATATTTTCTAAAGGAATGGCATTGTGTAATGACTTGACATCAGAAGACAACATACCAACTGCTTTTTTCTTCGGTAAATAGAGTTCCTGGCTTCACCATACCATTCAACAGCGCAGTTGGTATGTTTTTTCTCAACTACTTTTTTTCCCGATCTTAAACGATGCTCCTGTACATTGCGGATTGCATTTTCACTGCACTTAAAGCGACCTGGTGAGCTTTTGGTGCTTCACCGTACCAATGGATTGCCGAGTTAAAAGCAGCTCGGTACAGATCCTGGTATGCCTCAGAAAAGCGAGTGCGAATTTCTAAAGGCAAGTCTTGATTGGACTTGTATAACATATTGTTATTTTCCTGGTTCTGCTAATTTACTAGAATAGTAGTTTTAGACAGTGTTTACCCCTATCGTAAGATAGAGTCTGTTTCCTAATGTAGGTGAGAACCTTGGTAAATACAACAATTAAAACTACAAAATCACAAGAAATCTTTGCATCTGCCCAAAATTTAATGCCAGGAGGGGTAAGTTCGCCCGTCCGAGCTTTTAAATCCGTGGGCGGACAGCCTATCGTTTTTGACCGTGTTAAAGGCGCATACATTTGGGACGTAGATGGCAATCAGTACATTGATTACGTAGGAACCTGGGGACCTGCCATTTGCGGACACGCTCACCCTGAGGTGATTGCAGCACTTCATGAAGCATTAGACAAGGGTACAAGCTTCGGTGCGCCAAGCGTATTGGAAAACGTCTTGGCTGAAATGGTTATCGACGCTGTTCCGAGCATTGAAATGGTAAGATTTGTTAACTCCGGTACAGAAGCTTGTATGGCTGTTCTGCGGTTGATGCGAGCTTTTACCAAACGTGACAAAATTATCAAGTTTGAAGGTTGCTACCACGGTCATGCCGATATGTTTTTGGTAAAAGCGGGCTCTGGTGTAGCAACATTGGGTTTACCTGACTCCCCAGGCGTTCCCAAATCAGTCACAAGTAACACCCTCACAGCACCTTTTAACGATTTAGAAGCAGTCAAAGCCCTCTTTGAGGAAAATCGTGACGAAATTGCTGGTGTGATATTGGAGCCAGTTGTTGGAAATGCTGGTTTCATTACCCCTGATGCTGGCTTTCTAGAAGGATTGCGGGAACTTACCCACGACCATGGGGCATTGTTAGTATTTGACGAAGTGATGACAGGCTTCCGCATCGCTTACGGCGGTGCTCAAGAGAAGTTTGGCATTACCCCCGATTTGACAACACTCGGTAAAATTATCGGCGGTGGATTGCCTGTGGGAGCTTATGGCGGTCGTCGAGATATCATGTCAATGGTTGCTCCAGCTGGTCCAATGTACCAAGCAGGAACTCTCTCTGGTAATCCTTTGGCAATGACAGCAGGAATTAAAACACTGGAATTGTTGCAAAAACCAGGAACTTACGAGTATCTTGACCAAATTACTCAAAAATTAGCAAATGGTTTGCTTCAGGTTGCCCGAGAAACAGGTCATGCAGCTTGCGGCGGTCAAATCAGCGGTATGTTTGGTTTGTTCTTTACTTCAGGACCAGTTCACAGCTACGAAGACGCGAAAAAGTCCGACACAGCCAAGTTCGGACGCTTCCATCGCGGTATGTTAGAGCGCGGTGTTTATTTAGCACCATCTCAGTTTGAGGCTGGGTTTACCTCCATCGCTCACACAGAAGAGGATATTGAGAGAACACTGCAAGCAGCCCGTGAAGTCATGTCTGGTCTGTAAATTCTGAATTATGAATTGTAAACTTTTTTATCGTTCGTAATTCATAATTTTTTACATTTAGATATTGGTGGGCAATGCCTACCAATATCTAACCATCGTAGAGAATCAACCGCAAAATGGCTAATTTTCAACTATCTAAAGGAATAGTTTTTTTAATAAAAACAGATATCCGTATCCGGTTGACTTGCCAAAAAAATAGTAAAAGATTATACTCATAATGCATGGAGTAAAAAAACTTCCTTTTATTTCCTCTGCGCCTTCTGTGGTTTCAAAAAACAAATTCACAAGTTGGACTGCCACAAGAAGTCAAATTCGTAGAAAAATTTCCAGACATCAGGAAATAGCTGGTCTGTCTTAAAGACAGCAAAAAGAGATTTTACAATCGCAACAAAAACTTTTCTTGAAGAAGAATAATTCAGTTTTAACAGTCCTGAATTTTGACATTTAGAGTTAGAAGAAATATTCTTTAACGACAGATTGTATATAGCTTGTTAGTCAGAACTAGTAGATATTCGTGAGTTTACGATTGCTTCATGCAACACAAGCCGAACTTTAGCAACTCTTCAATAGAAATCCAGAGAAAATGACCTGGCAAAAATGAATTTTAAACCTAATAATGAGATAAGAGTTCAACACTCATCATTATTATTCGTGTAGCGAGTTGACTGTACATGAGCTACTGCATAAATCCTACGTGTCCCAACCCTGAAAATTTAGCATATAGCGACAGGTGTCAGTCTTGCGGCTCGCGACTGCTAATGCGCGATCGCTATCGCATCATTAAAGCCTTAGGTCAGGGTGGTTTCGGTGCAACCTTTTTAGCTGAAGATGAAGCCTTACCGGGAGAACCAAGTTGCGTTATCAAGCAACTGCGTCCTTCAGGGACAGCGCCCCATATCTTGCAAATGGCACGGGAACTTTTCGAGCGAGAAGCTGTTACTTTGGGTCGGATTGGTAACCATCCCCAAGTACCCCGCTTGCTGGACTATTTTGAAGACCGCGAACAATTCTATCTAGTTCAAGAATATATCAACGGTCCGACTTTACAGCAGGAGATCAAACGCAATGGAGTTTATAGCGAAGCAGGAGTTAAGCAGTTTTTAAGCGAGCTTTTGCCGTTACTGCAATACATCCACGAACGAAAAGTGATTCACCGCGATATTAAACCGGCAAATATCATTCGTCGTTCTCAAGATTGCAGGTTAGTGCTGATCGACTTTGGTGCGGTTAAAAACCAAGTACAAACATTGGCAAACCAATCCGAGCAAACTGCGTTAACGGCATATGCAATTGGCACCCCTGGTTTTGCTCCTCCAGAACAAATGGCAATGCGTCCCGTCTTTGCTAGCGATATTTACGCCCTAGGCGTAACCTGTATTTACTTGCTGACTGGCAAATCTCCTAAAGATATAGATTACAATCCCACAACAGGCGAAATGCAGTGGGAACGGCTTGTCTGCATTAGCGACCACTTAACGGAAGTGCTACGGAAGATGCTGGAAGTATCAGTTCGCAATAGATACCAAACAGCAGAGGAAGTACTGAGAGCCTTAGCACTCGAACCTTACTTAGATAGTTTGGCGCAAAGTATGATGGTGCGGCAAAGTGGTGTAAAAGAGCGGTCCTCAAACCATTTAGAGGACGAAAAAGTTTTTTCTAACGTTCGTTCTGCTCATACTTCGAGCGGACAAGGAGTGGCACAGATGGCAGCTGCTATTCGAGCTAGAAGAGCCAAAATGCCCGAAGGTACAGGTCTGAGTGGAGTAGCAACACAAAGAGTAATGACAATGAAATCTACCACACTCGCTGGCAGTCATAGCGGTTCTTCTGGGGATAATAAGTCTCAAGTACAGCGTAAATTGGATACTCAGGGTTTGCTCACAGCGTATATGAAAGGGAGAAGAGATTTTGCCCTATACAATTTAAATCTGCTGAATTTGCAAGGTGCTGACTTATCTGGGACTAATTTCCATAGCTCTCAATTACAAAATGTTAATTTTCAAGGAGCTAATCTTAACAGTAGTGATTTTGGACGCGCTAGCCTCAATCGCGCAAATCTTAAAGATTCCAACTTAACCAAAGCGTATCTGAATAATGCTGATTTAGAAGGAGCCGATCTTCGAGGAGCAGATCTCAGCTTCGCATACCTCAACGGTGCAAATCTTCGAGGAGCAAATTTGTGTGGAGCTAATTTAACTGGTGCTAAAATTTCTGACGAGCAATTGGCATTAGCGAAAACAAACTGGATGACAGTGCGTCCCAATGGTCGGCGAGGCTTGTTGTGATTTTAAATTTTATATTTCTCGATCGATATTTCACAGGCAAACACCCAGTTTTTCAAAAACTGGGTTTTGCACTGTCAAAAGGTTAGATATAAAAACGCAAAATGGAGCCGACACCAGCACAATTAAAACAAATGTACAGAATTTGCCAATTAAAAGTGGATTACCAAAACTTCATTGGATTGATAGTGCTTGTGTAGGAACATCAGAAATAGTTAAATTGCGTATCTGTCAACCATTACGTGTTAGCTGTAAGGGACACGGGACCAAACAGGTACAAAGAGTTAATGCTAAAGGCTTTCCCGCCATAGCCAGCATAAACAAGAATCCGATTACAGGTAAAAAAGAAGTCAAGTTAGTGAGTAAAAATCAGAAATATACTCATGCCACAGCAGGTGACTACGTGATTTGCCATTTATCAGAAAACCGTAAACATACTTTAGCGGGAATTTATCGTGCTAGAGTTAAAACTCCAACTCCCAAAGGAGTAGAAGTGCTCATTAACGGTCATCGCATCGGAGTCAATCAAAAACACTTAAAGCTTATTCATCGCTCTGATGGTTATGAATACCGTTTTACTCCGATTGACCCTGATTTACTTCGTTTTAGCGCGATTTAATAATATGACAAAACCTAATTTTGAAGCAATGTCACTTCAAGAACTGCGAGAGTATATTTTAGAGCATCGGAATGATGACGATGCAGTTCATGAGATGGTACTCCGTATTCGTAGAAACGGTAAGACTGGAACAGTTGACGAATTTATTGAACACGTTAAACACAAACTGACACAAAATCAACAATAAATCGAAGCAGCACCGATGAAAAAATCTCGCAGCCAAGCATGAAAAAGGCAAACTAGGGTGACAATAACCACCCTACGCCTGCGTCTGTAAATCGCTCGAGCAGCTTGTAGGATGGGCATTTCGCCCGTCCCACAATCACTTACTCCTCTTCAAAGTCCTCGTCTGCATCTTCTTCATCATCGTCACTTGGCTTACCGACTGAATTAGCAGAAACAACAGCACCCATTTCTAATTTTTCTCGTACTAACTGTTTAATCTTGTCGGTAAATTCAGGCTTCTCTTCCATGTATTTAATAGCGTTATCCCGACCTTGGGAGATATTTTCACCACTATAACTGTACCAAGCACCCTTACGGATAAGAACTCCTGTTTCTTCAGCCAAGTCTACCAGACAACCTATAGTAGAAATACCTTTGCCAAAGATAATGTCAAATTCTGCCACTCTAAAAGGTGGTGCGACCTTATTTTTAGCAACTTTGACTTTGACACGGTTACCAAATTCTTCAGTCCCTTTTTTCAAGGTTTGAATCCGGCGAATATCTAGGCGTACTGAAGCGTAGTATTTGAGAGCATTACCACCAGTTGTTGTTTCTGGGTTTCCATAGGTAACACCGATTTTTTGCCGCAACTGGTTGAGGAAAATAACTGTACAACCAGATTTTCCAATATTACCAGTGATTTTGCGTAACGCTTGGCTCATCAATCTCGCTTGAAGACCGACGTGTGCATCACCCATTTCGCCTTCAATTTCAGCACGAGGAACCAATGCTGCTACTGAGTCGATGACTACAATATCAACTGCAGCAGAACGAACCAATTGGTCAACAATCTCCAAAGCCGCTTCCCCTGTATCGGGTTGAGATACTAACAAATTTTCAATATCAACACCCAATGCAGCGGCGTAGGTAGGATCGAGGGCATGTTCTGCATCAACGTAAGCAGCGATACCGCCATTTCTTTGTACTTCAGCAACTGCGTGTAGTGCTAACGTCGTTTTACCAGAACTTTCAGGACCGTAAATCTCAATGACCCTTCCCTTGGGAATACCGCCACCTAATGCCAGATCCAGGGTAAGCGCCCCACTAGAAATAGTTTCTACCCGCATACGGGTAGCATCACCCAGGCGCATGATAGTTCCTTTGCCAAAGGTACGCTCAATCTGATTGAGTACCATGTTGAGCGCTTTTTGCTTGCCAGCAGCATCAGTCGTGTTAACAGCCATTCGGAGCCTCTATATTATGGATCTAGGGAGTGTAGATTTGGAGTCGAAATAGAACAGATATACTATTTTAAACACAAATTGCTAATTTAGTACTTCTCTGTAAAGAAGCGTAAACTACAGCAAGAGCCTCCTTGTGGAAACAGGTGACAAGATTCTAGCGCACTCGTTGCCTTGTTTGACACAGACAAATGACTCAGTAATAAATTGTATAATATCAGTATCAGTAAGCAGTGACCACTAACCACTAACTAGCAACCAGTTACGAATCCAAAAATCGAAAATTAAAAATGACTTTTAACCTCCCTGACTCTCTCATTCCTGAAACAGCACTGACAGTAGCAGGATTAACAGATTACATTCGCTTCCTGTTGGAGCAAGATGAGGAATTGCGCCGGGTTTGGGTGACTGGAGAAGTTTCTAGCACTAACAAGCACCGCAGTGGCTTATTTTTTACGCTACAAGACCCAGAGGCTACGGCAGCTATTAAGTGTGTGGTCTGGAACGGTCAATTGCCAAAATTGGCACAACTTCCTGTCTCAGGGGAGCAGTTAATTGTTTTGGGAAGTCTTAAACTTTACCGAGAACGGGGAGAGTACCAACTGAGTGTTTGGCAGGCTTTTCCTGCTGGTGTTGGTTTGCAAGCCTTGCGTTACCAACAAATACGACAACGCTTGGAGGCAGAAGGATTATTTGACCCACAAAGAAAGCGATCGCTTCCTACGCATCCCCAAACTATTGGTGTGGTCACATCTGGGACAGCTGCCGCTTGGGGTGATATTCAAAAGACCCTAAAACAACGATATCCGGGATTGCAAGTTTTGTTTTCTCCTGCAATCGTACAGGGTGACCAAGCACCTCAATCTATTATCAACGCCATTAGAAGGGTGGAAAAAGATGGACGTGCAGAAGTGCTGATTGTATCACGGGGTGGGGGTGCTGTGGAGGAATTAGCATGCTTTAATGACGAACGGGTAGTACGAGCAGTGGCAAATTGTTCGATACCAGTTATTACGGGGATCGGGCATCAAAGAGATGAATCATTGGTAGATTTGGTTGCAGATGCTGCGGTGCATACTCCTACTGCAGCGGCGGAATTGGTTGTACCATCGCTAGCCCAATTGTACGCCGAACATCAGCAACGAGCTATCGCTTTACAAGAAAGCGTGCGTTATTCTTTTCAAAGGGCGGAAAATAAATTACAACAAATGCAAAACCGTTTGTGGCGCTTGCGGTTAGATCGACAAGTTCAGCAGGACTTTCAAGCTTTAAGTTGGAAGCGCCAGCAGTTAATAAGAGCGACAACCGTGCGGTTGCAGCGATCGGTACAGCATATAGAAATGTTGCGGCAAAAGTTGACAACTCTCGATCCAAAAGCGGTCCTTCAGCGCGGTTATGCAGTGGTGCGATTGGAAAATGGTGCGATCGCTCGTTCTGCGATTGAGCTAACTGTAGGACAAGATTTGTCGGTTCAGTTGGGTCAGGGTGAAGTTAAAGTAAAGGTTGTTGATGTCAATGATTTTTGAACCGCTAAGACGCAAAGAACACGAAGGTTAAATAGAAATGGTTAACGTGACTGATAAAGAAGGTTGGAATTACGAAGCTAAGGTTGCTGAGGTAGAAAGAATTATTGCTCGCATTGAGTCGGGTGATTTGGAGTTGCAGGAGGTTTTCGAGCAATTTACGTCTGCTGTTGAGTATTTGCGTCAGTGTGAGGGGTTTTTACAAGAACGACAGCAGCAGGTTGAGTTGTTGATTGAGACTTTGCACGATTAGCGGAAAAGGGGGACAAGGAAGATACAGTAGAGCTTTCTCCCTTGTCTGCTCCTTCTCCTTAAACCCTTGGCAATATTACGGTAAAAGTGGTTCCCACACCCAGTTGACTTTCTACAGTAATTTGACCTTTGTGTAATTCAACTGCATTTTTAACGATTGCTAACCCCAGACCTGTTCCTGGAAGATGACCCGTGTTGCTGCACCTAAAAAAAGATGTAAAGAGTTTGTCTATATCTTCTTCTGGAATGCCAATTCCTTCATCTTGAACTCGGAAAATGGCACTTGTACAATCGCATATTAATTCAAAATTTATATGACCGCCTTGTGGGGAGTATTTGATAGCATTTGATAGTAAATTTGTAAAGATATGCCGTAAGAGTTTTTCATCCATAATGGGAAGTTCTTCCCTTGTACAACCATAAGCGCATTGTTCTACAAAATTAATCTGATATTGTTCACCAGCGCTCAGTTGTAACTGTTCTACTAAATCCAGACAAAAACTAATTAAATCTATAGGCGCTGGCTCGAATTTTAGTTTACCTGCTTCTGTTTTTCCAAATACTAAAATATCTTCTAATATTTGATTGAGATGTTTGACACTAGATTTAATTTTATCAAAGTGTCGCTGTTTCTTTTCTTCAGTTAATTGTTCGCCGTACTTTTGCAGAAATTCGCAAGATAGTAAAATAGTGGTTAATGGAGTGCGAAATTCATGGGATGCGATCGCAATAAAGTGTGATTTGAGTTGACTGATTTCTCTTTCTTTTGCTAAAGCTAATCGAGTTTCTTCTGCTTGCTTGCGTTCGGTGATATCCTGGGCTATCCCGACTC
Source organism: Tolypothrix bouteillei VB521301 (assembly GCF_000760695.4). Taxonomy (GTDB): domain Bacteria; phylum Cyanobacteriota; class Cyanobacteriia; order Cyanobacteriales; family Nostocaceae; genus Scytonema; species Scytonema bouteillei_A. The sequence goes on from NZ_JHEG04000001.1 coordinate 7,306,999, forward strand.
TTCGATAGACTTGTCCGTGATTGTTTTTTACCGGGAAACTGCTATCCCAAATCCAACGAATTGTTCCATCTGGTCGTACAATTCGATATTCATTTTGATAAGCACTATGAGTATTTTCCTTCATGAGGGCAGTCACGTGTTCTCTATCTTCTGGATGAATAGCATCTAACCAAGAATCGGGATTGCCGTACAAACTTTCGCAACTCCTTTTCCATACCTGTTCGTAAGCAGGGCTAATATAAAGAATTTCATAACTGCGAAAATCTCTAATCCAAAAAACTTCTTGAATGTTTTCTGCTAATTGACGGAATTTTTCCTCACTTTGCCGCAACATTTCCTGCGCCATAAGCTTGGATGTCAGTTCTAGCTGCAACTGAGTATTGCTGGCTTTTAAGTTTTGTTCTTGCTGAGTTAAAGCAGTCACAAGTTGACTGAGAGATTGTGATAAATTTGCAATTTCATCTTTGCCTTCAATAGCAGGAATTTTGATTTGTCTGTTACCTCGGCGGATGTAGTTAGCAGCTTTTGCGATCGCTAACATCGGGTGGGTAATTGCCGTTGCTATCAACCAACCCAAAACTGTAAAAACAGTACCCAATATCATGTTCAAAATAAATATTTGCTGCTGTAAATGCCAAACTGGGATAAAAGCTTCATCAGTTTTTTGTCGTACCAACACCAGCCATCCCAACCCCGAATAATTTCGATAACCAAGACTGCGAGCAAAGCCAGTGAGGTAAGTATGACCATCAGACCAAGTTTCAATCAAATAACCATTTTTACCGCTTTGCGCTGCTTTCACACTTTTAAGAGCTAGTAAATTAGCATTTTTTACCTCAGTTGGTGTTAATAATAAATCTCCATTGCTACGAAGAACCAACATTTGTATTTGACGATTTTCTAAAGAGTCCAACAGAGATTTTTCTAACTCTTTAGACCATGTCCAGCTAAGATGAGCACCCAATACACCCCTTACTTTTCCTTGTTCATCCATAACAGGGACTGCAATATCTACAAAGCGCAATGGTTCACTTGTTGGTTTGGGAAGTAATTTTGCTAATTTCACTGCTTCATGTACATCACCTACGTAAGGAACTTTTTGCCCGTACACGTACCAAGGTCTTTGAGAGACATCTTGACCTTCCAATAATTTTCCCGTACTCGCTTGAACTATACCCTTGTTGTCAGTCAAACCTATCCAAGCATAATCAGTGTAAGTACTTTGAAGTTTTTCTAACAGGATACGTTGCTGTAGCGCGGGAGAGTGTGGACTGCGGATAGTGTCCAGAGTACTCATTACCTGAATGTCTTTGTATCGCTCAAACATTCCTCGGTCTAACTTGTCTGTCATTTGGTAGGCTAATTCTGCTAGCGATCTACCAACGTCGAATCTTACCTGTTCGCTAGCGTAATGTCCGACAATGAGACTGGCTAAAATTGTCAGTACAAAAGCAATGCTGCTAATTGTCAATCCCAAGCGGGTTTTCAGGCTGCAGTGGGGATTTAACTTAGCACTTAAGCGATGGGACAAACTAATAATACTCACCACTATACAACGCTTCTACCTCCACAGACCAATTCAAAATTTCAGCAAGTCATGTATCTTCTTAGTTTATCTACTCTTTTTTTAAGTACAAGTGCCTAATTTGTCTAGAGTGAAAAAGATAAAACTGATGCCAAAAAGGCATAAACTTTTTTGTGGTAAAGCTGACAAAAGAGGTTGCTGTGGCTAAATTTCTATTCGTAACCGATCTAGACAATACCTTTGTAGGGGATGATAATGCTTTGGCTGAGTTGAAGGAGCTTTTACAAAACCACCGCAAGCAATACGGTACAAAGATAGTCTATGCCACAGGGCGATCGCCAGTTCTGTATAAGGAACTCAAAGAAGAAAAGAATCTTTTGGAACCAGATGGTTTAGTGTTAGCTGTCGGAACAGAAATCTACCTTAATGGTGATGATACACCCGATCCGGAGTGGTCGAAGCATTTATCTTCCGGATGGAACCGCGACCTTATAGTATCTGTGACTGACAATTTTCCGGCTTTAGTTCCCCAACCAGACTCAGAACAACGCCCTTTTAAGGTCAGTTTTTTCCTTCAAGATGAAGAAGCAAGAAAAATTATACCACAACTTGAGTCAGAGTTTAAAAAATGTGGTTTAATAATCAAATTAATTTACAGCAGTGGTATAGACTTGGACATTGTCCCTCCTCACAGCGATAAAGGTCAGGCAGTACAATTTCTCCGCCAAAAGTGGAACTTTGTACCGGAGCGCTCTGTTGTTTGTGGTGATTCGGGAAATGATATTGCTTTATTCGCGGCTGGCAAAGAACGGGGAATTATTGTTGGCAATGCTCGTCGAGAGCTACTTCAATGGCACAATGAGAATCCCGTTGACTATCATTACCTAGCACAAAGCTTTTGTGCGGGTGGCATTCTAGAAGGATTGAAATACTTTGGATTCTTATGATTAGTTACCTCAAAGGAATTGTTGCTGCTATCCAAAACACAGGAGCTCATCGTCATATCCTGACTCTTGAAGTCAATGGTATGGGGTATGATTTGCAAGTTCCATCGAGACTGGCAAAGCAATTGCCAGAAATTGGTGGTGAAGTGCAAATTTTTACCCACTACCAAATTCGGGAAGAAGTTCCTATGCTCTATGGCTTTGGTTCGCCAGGAGAACGAGACGTGTTTCGGCATTTATTGGGTGTAAGTGGTGTGGGGGCGGCTTTAGCGATCGCACTTCTCGACACCCTGGAATTACCCGATCTCGTTCAAGCAATTATCACAGCGAATGTTCAAATTTTGATCCAAGCTCCTGGAGTTGGTAAGAAAACTGCCGAACGATTGTGTTTGGAACTCAAAAACAAGTTGATAGAGTGGCGCAAGTCCGCCGGCTTTTTTGTCGCCACAGGCGGTCCTGCGCCTGGAATTTTGGACGAAGTGCAAATGACTCTATTGGCTTTGGGTTACACTGCTAGTGAAGTCAGCCATGCCTTACACGTGGTAAGCGAAAATATTGGGTTGCCAAAAGACGCTTTTGTGGAAGATTGGATCAAACAAGCGATCGCCCACTTAAGTAGCGAGTACAGTCAGTAAGTTCCAAACCGATCGTGTACTTTATATTAAGCTGTTCTGCTGATAGGTTGCATAATTTGGACGGGCGAGGACGCCCATTCTACAAGAATCAGATTGATGCACGACTATGTAAATAAGAGCACAACAGCTTAAACCTCTTCACAGAGTGCTTTTACCAATGGACTCGATTTTTCTTCGGAATCCATTTGTAATGCTTCAGGACGAATTGAGGGATCGCCTGCAATAATGGTGTAATGCACGTTAGGATCTGGATTCGTGGCGATGCTTGTCCCCAGCATCACTCAGTATTAAACGATAAAAACATACTATATTTGTATCTATGATTACTGGTCAAAATTTTCAAGTGATTAAAAATGCAGTTTCATCGAATGAAGTAGGAGAATTAGTGATAGGAGAAGTTATTAAAGGAAAAGTATATCGAGTTTTAATTAATGATGCAGGACAAATTTTGCTAGATCCCATAGATTTAGAAAGTATTCCCGATAATCAACGATGGCTGTGGCAAAATTCAGAAGCGATGGCTATGGTACAACGGGGTTTGCAACAAGTAGCTTCTGGAGAAGTTCATGACTTAGGTTCTTTTGCCCAGTATGCAGACTTGGAGATTGATGATTAAATGCAATTCAGGCTGCAATACTCAACTGAAGCCAGGGATACTTTAGCTAATTTGGAGAAAACCGACTCCAAAAAATATCGAAAAGTCTTAAAAACACTGGCGCTCCTGGAAACTAATCTCCGTCATCCTGGTTTGCAAACTCACAAATTTGATGGTTTATCTGGACCTAACGGTGAAGAAGTATTTGAAGCATATGTGGAAAATAAAACATCAGCCGCGTTTCGAGTGTTTTGGTACTACGGTCTAGGTCAGGGAGTGATAACAATATTGGCAATTACTCCTCATCCTTAATCCTATGAAGTAAACCTAGCATAGTACATTTAAGGTAAAGCTTACAGGAGGCAGAGCCTCACGGTAAGGCATTCCCAAGCGGAGCCACCGGATCGAGGTGGGAGGTCTTGACCAGTTTACTGGTCACGGATTTACTGGTTACTGGTTAGATATTAATACTTGCTTCAAATACTGTCCGGTATATGATTTTGGATTTTCTGCGATTTCTTCTGGTGTTCCCACTGCAATAACTTCTCCTCCTTTGTCACCGCCTTCCGGTCCTAGATCTATCAGCCAATCCGCACAACGTATTACATCTAAATTGTGTTCGATGACCAAAACGGAATTGCCTTTATCAACTAAACGTTGCAGGACATCTAATAATTTATGAACATCATAAAAAGATAAGCCTGTCGTTGGTTCATCTATCAAATAAAGTGTTTTACCAGTAGCGCGACGTGATAGTTCTGTTGCTAATTTCACCCTCTGTGCTTCACCGCCAGATAAGGTTGTCGCAGGTTGTCCCAGTTGAATATATCCCAATCCAACATCCACTAAAGTTTGCAACTTATTTACAGCTTTGGGAATGTTTTTGAAAAATTCTAAAGCTTCCTCTACTGTCATACTAAGAACATCAGAAATAGATTTCTCTTTGTACTTCACTTGCAAAGTTTCACGGTTATATCTTGCCCCTTTACAAACTTCACACTGGACGTAAACATCAGGTAAAAAGTTCATTTCAATGACATTTACACCTTGTCCGCTACAAGCTTCACAACGTCCCCCTTTAACGTTGAAAGAAAATTGCCCTGGTTTATATCCCCTAGTTTTTGCTTCAATTGTTTCTGAAAAAACTTCTCGAATAATATCAAAAACGCCCGTATATGTTGCAGGGTTAGAACGAGGTGTTCTTCCAATAGGAGATTGGTCAATAACTATGGCTTTATCAATGGTATCTAAGCCTTGAATACCATCTATCTCTTTAGGAAAAGGAACTTTCCGCGTCAGTTGATGTTGCAGCGCTGGGTAGAGTAATTCGTTAATTAGGGTAGATTTTCCAGAACCTGAAACACCAGTGACAGAAACAAGTTTTCCTAATGGTATTTCTACATTAATGTTTCTCAAATTATTGCGATGGGCATTTTGAATAACCAAACTTCGCCCGTTTCCTTCCCTACGTGTTGCGGGAGTTGCGATCGCTCTACGTCCTGATAAATAAGCTCCTGTCAGCGATTCTTCTGAATTGAGCAATGCTTGTAAATCGCCTTGAGCAACGATTCTACCCCCATTAACCCCAGCAGCAGGACCAATATCAACAACATGGTCAGCCGCACGAATAGTTTCTTCATCGTGCTCCACAACAATTAGGGTATTGCCTAAATCCCGTAACCTAATTAAAGTTCGCAACAATCTTCCATTATCTCGTTGATGCAAACCAATACTGGGTTCATCCAAAACATACAAAACCCCAGTCAACCCAGAACCAATTTGAGTCGCCAGACGAATTCGTTGTGCTTCTCCACCGGAAAGTGTCATTGCCGGACGGTCGAGAGTGAGGTAATCTAAACCTACATCCAGCAAAAATTGCAATCTCGCTTTGATTTCTCTCAATACCAGATCGGCAATTTGTAACTGACGCTGACTCAATTGTAATTGGTCAATTTTGTTCCGAGACTCCCGAATGGAAACCCCCGTTAAATCTATAATTCGGTACTGTCCCAACCGTACTGCTAACGCCTCCGGTTTCAACCGTTTTCCCTCACAGACGGGACACGGTTGATCGACTAAATACTGTTCTAATTTTTGCTTAATTAACTCCGAACCACCGTCATATTGCCTTTGTAAAATTGGCAAAACTCCTTTGAATCCCTCTTTCTGTTTTCTCTGCGAGTCCGTGTTTTTTTCCTCTCCATGGAGAATTATTTCCCTTTGTTCCTCAGTTAACACATTCCAACAGGTTTGCAACTCAAAACTATGTTCTTGACCTAACTTATACAACAACTCCAAATAATACGTATTTTCCTTTTCCGACCAAGGCGCAATAGCAGAATATACTGGTGCTTCAGGATCGGGAACAACCAACTCAGCCGAAAATCTTCTCAAACTACCAATTCCGTGACAGTGCGGACACGCACCATAAGGAGAGTTAAAAGAAAACAAGCGCGGGGATAATTCTTCCATCACCGCCCCGTGTTCCGGACAGGCAAAGTTTTCTGAAAAGACTAATTCTTGTTCTTGCTCTTTTGGTTGTTTCTTATCACTATCGCCCGATGACGAAGAACTAATGAGAATAACTGCAATTCCATTAGATTGACGCAAACAGGTAGAAAGGGAATCAAACAATCGCTCTTGCAAATCCGGTTTTTTTACCAATCGGTCAATAACAACTTCTATGGTGTGAATAACATTTTTATCTAATTCAATGGCATCGGAAAGTTCGCGTACTTCCCCATCTACACGAACGCGGACAAAACCTTGGGATGCCAAACTTGATAGCAGTTTGCTATGCGTCCCCTTTTTGCCCCGAACAACAGGCGCAAGAATTTGAAAGCGCGTGCGATCTGGTAGTTCCATGATGCGATCGCACATCTCATCTATGGTTTGGGGGGCGATACAGCGATCGCATATGGGACAGTGAGGTTCGCCAGCGCGTCCAAACAGGAGTCGCAGATAGTCGTAAATTTCTGTCACCGTCCCTACAGTAGAACGGGGGTTATGAGATGTTGACTTTTGGTCAATGGAAATCGCTGGGCTTAATCCCTCAATCGCCTCAACATCAGGTTTATCGACTTGTCCCAAGAATTGCCGTGCATAAGCGCTAAGGGATTCCACATAGCGGCGCTGTCCTTCTGCAAAGATGGTGTCGAATGCCAAGGAAGATTTGCCAGAACCAGAAACGCCAGTAAAGACAATCAAGCGATCGCGAGGCAATTCCAGATCGATATTTTTCAGGTTGTGCTGTCTGGCACCCCGAATGCGGATAGTGTTTTGGCTGTTTGGGTTTGTCTGAGGAAGGTGCCCATTTAAGGATTGCGATCGCTGAGTGTTTAACATATGAACGGGGTGAGAGAAACAGGCAGGTGCGAAACAGTTCTTAATATTATCATCAAAAAAATGGGTTAGAAACCCGGTCCTTCTAGGACGGCTTGACAAATTAATTAACTACGCGCCACGAGTTGTAAGACAAAAACTTACAATCTGTAGGCACAGCGTTTTGACACAATCGCTGACCAGTATTCAAACTGTGCAGGCTAATTGTTTTTCTATCGGGGTTTTTCTTTGTTGGTGACTCTTGCCAACCGCCAACAAAACAGAATCCGTATTTCGGATGTTTAACGATTGAACCACGCTTAAAACCAGCACTCATGGTGCCACCATATCGAGAACGTATGTGTTGGCGTGCATATTGCAATCGATGAAGCTGTCTGCGGTGAAACTCAAGTGGGACAGCCTCAATCAACTGTGTGTTATCTGGGCGGGAGTGTCCTTGGACAGACCAATTAGCTAACACCCATGAATCAACACAATGAGCTTCAAACTTGTTTGACAATTTTTGTTGAGACTTATGAAGCCCTAAACTTTGTCGCAGTTGGTAAGTCTCGTTGCCTGATTTAGTCTCAACATGAGCAATTTTTCTGAGTTCGGAATAAAACCATTGTTTTCCTACCTCTAGGGGACTAAACGAAGCATTCCACTGACATCCGTTTTTCCAGGTGCGGGCTTTGATATCCTCCACCACAAAAGTTGATACCGGAAACATTTTGGTTAGCCAGTTAGCTATCCTCAACTTCCACTGCCACCGCGCTTTAGTCGATGGAGGAATACGGTTTTTGTTGACCAACCTGTTAGTTCGATTTTGACGACACGGAGTGTTGCGAAAGCGCCTCGAGCGTCGCATATTGCGTCTTACCTCAATATGGTCTTTCACCCAATCAACAGCATGGGTTTGCACATTTAGGTAAGTGTGAGCTTGCGACTTGAGTGTAAACGCCTCCCTTTTGGAACCAGGATCGATCCCTACTGCTATCGGTTGGCTATTTGTGTTTGAGGGTTCTACGTTCAGTCGGACACAAAACACTCCTTTTTTCCAAAATGGTGTTGCCTTACCTGACTTAATCCAACGCTTGGCTCGGCTTGGAGTCGTCGGCATTCGAGGTCTATTTTCACTGTTGACAACCGGTACAAACATTTACGATAAGTCCTATTGCTAGGTATATATTTCCCTTCGCCACTGACTACCACAGAGGTGAAAAACTAGGGAGGCATTCTTAACGTCTTTTGGGATACCACTCCCAGATAGTTCAGCAATTGGCTAGACACTGGTTTCGTCCTGAATTCAGAAGGTGGTGAGTCTTCCTCTTCCAAGCCTCCGCGCTTTAGCCGGAGGTCAGTGACTGTCTCCGCTATCATGATAGAACAATAGTACTGCATTGACAGTGACCAATGACCAATGACCGCTCATAAGCATGGTTACTGGTTGCTGAAGTTAAGCTAGGTGTATCGATAGCGTTAAGGAGGCACTCTTACCATGCTAACTAGTGCAACCACTTATGAAATCACTTGGGAAAAATTACCGGATGATTTTGTTTTAGATGACGAGCCTGTGGATAACATTAATCAGCCACTGTTAGCAGCTGCTTTAACAGAAAGTTTAGAAGTTGCTGGAAGATTGCCAGCCAACTCTTTGACCATAACAAATTATGCTATTTGTGCCACTTTGAACAATCGCATTGTGGTTAAAGCACCCGATTGGGGATTTGTTCCTTCTATTAAGGTGTCACGAGAAGAAGTTAAGCGCAGTTATACGCCAAAACTTCAAGGTGATTTTCCAGTTATCGTTATGGAATTCCTTTCAGATACTGAAGGGAGTGAGTACTCCAGCAAACCTACGTATCCCCCTGGTAAATGGTACTATTACGAGCGAGTTTTAAAAGTTCCTAATTATGCCATTTTTGAACCAGATACAGGATTGCTGGAAGTTTATCAATTAGATGATTCGGGTCGTTATCAGTTGCAATCGCCAGATGAAAATAACCTTTACTGGATTAAAGAAATGAACCTGTTTTTAGGGACGTGGCTGGGGACTAGAGAAAACCGTTCTAGTTACTGGTTGCGTTGGTGGAACGAACAAAGAGAACTGTTGCTGTGGGGTTTTGAGTTTGCAGAACAAGAACGACAACGTGCAGAACAAGAACGACAACGTGCAGAACGCTTGGCAGCGCAATTGCGTGCGTTGGGGATAGAACCGGAAGCGTAAACAACAGAGCAATTGGCAATTGATCTCGTTTCCCGCCTCTGGCTGTGGAATGTCTGACTCAGGAGGCGGAGCCTCAGAACACACATCTCAGGCTCAGCTGGGAAACGAGAAGATCGCTCACCGTTCAGCGATCGCTGATGATAGCCAATTTATAATTTGTTGATTGACCACATCTGGAACTTCATCATGAGGACAATGACCGGCACCAGGGATAGGAACAATTTTGATATCTTTACCATTATCCCGTGCTTGTTCGTAAAGTTTTGCTCCTGTAATTGGGGTCCAAGGGTCTTCAGCTCCCCAAATAACTAATAACGGGCATTCAACATTGGGTAATAATTCCGCTGGCGAGGGACCGGGAGGTGCTGTGAGGATGGCTGCAAAAACTTGTTGTGCTCCGGGAGCGCATGAAGGTGTATAAAGTAAGTCTACCAATTCATCAGTGACGGCTTCTCGATTGCGGTAAACCTGATAGAGCGTGCGGCGAATTTGGGCTTTCTGGCGAATGCGATTGAAAACGAACGCTCCTGTCATTGGGGAACTCACAAATTTGTTGAAAGCTGCCATGACAATGCGTAATGGTGGATTGAGTTCGTGGGGACGGTGACTTAAACCACCCGCACTGTTAATCAAAATGCCACCTGCGGATATTTCTGGATGTTTTGTTACAGTTATCAAACCGATGAGTGCGCCAATGGAATTGCCGATAAAGACTGCTGGTTGTTGTATGTGTACTGTCCAAAAATCTTTTAAGAGTTCCACCCAAATTTCTACAGTGTATTTTAACGGTGGTTTATCGGAACCGCCAAACCCTAACAAGTCGAGGGCAAAGACTCGGTAACCTGCGGCTGCTAAAACTGGAATATTTTTTCGCCAATGTCCAATAGATGCGCCAAAGCCATGAACGAGTACGAGGGGTTTTCCCGTTCCCATGACAGTATACTGGATTTTATGACCCTGCCATGTCCAAAAGTGTTTTTCAAAGGTACTTTGTACTACCTGCTGCGAAGTAACTGTCATTATTAAGATTTGTAGAGTATTTTCTTATATCTTAATATTATTTAGCCGCCTTCTGCGCTCTGCCTTTTCCCGGATCGCTATACATCTTCCAACCAAGCTAAAATGCTGTCCCGGCTTTCTGCTAAACCTTTATAAATTAATGACTCTGGTGTCATCGATTGAAGAGCAGCCAATAATTTTAATCGCAAATTTGTATCTTTTTTGATAGCAATACAATCTCTAAAATAAGTGCGGATAGTAAACAGCACTGCGTTATGTTCTGGTAAACCCCAAATGACTTGTCGTTCTATTCTTAAGAATAATTTGGGGTTGTCCCGGTTAAAACTTCTACCATGCCATTCATCAAGGGACACACTTGGAGGTGGTTCGGGATGGTGATTGAGGCGAGTGTCGGTACTCAAACCCCAAGCAAAGCGTACCATTGGTTCGCGAAGAACCATTGTGTTAACGATCGCACTAGCCCGTCGGTTAATTTTCTCGATTCCTGCTACGGGTGCATGAATTGTAGCGAAATCCTGACCAATCTTTTCCTTACCCGACCAATGGTTGGGATAGCACAAATGAACTGCGCTCAACCAGTTACAACCATCAGGACTGTAGCTCATCACAGTTATGTCTTCCTGCATTTGGCTTGCTAAAGCATCCAGGGTGGAAGCATAGGGAGGAAAAACTGGTTGACTTTGAGTTTCAACTTGTCGCAACCGCCAGTTTTCATCTACATAAAGAGTTTCTCCAGTCAGTCGGTTGTGAAAAGATAAACCATGACTTGTTGGTTGACAGCAAAAGTATTGGGGATATTCTTGAGAGAGACGGTCAATAATCAGACAAGCGATCGCACCTGCTACCGCATCAGAATAATGGTAGGTTTGATAATATTTTCTCAATTGTTCGGCACGAGATAAAAGCTTAACCTGTCGGTAATGAGGAAAGTTGCTATCAAATTGAAAGACGCATTTGTCAGCCTCACCGTTACCTAAAGATTTGCCCAGAGGAATAAAGCCAGGTTTAACCTCATAGCGTCCGTTTTCTAGGGGAAAGTAGCAAGCACTGTTTTCTGATGCTTCCACGGTTTTGGCTTCTAGAAATAAAGCGGGTGAAGGCGAGTACATCATTTAAACGCTTGTGAGTGCTTGTTGTCCAGAATAGATCGCCATGCACCATTATAAAGCAGGGTCAACTGACCAATGCTCCATAGAACCAAGGGGTGTTTGGGATCGAGCGTGCGATCGCATTAACGATACCATCTCGCCCCCATCAACACAAACCTCTTCAGCGATTGTCTTTAGTTGCGCTGCACTCACGATTTTGGCTTATACTTTAACAAATAGTTTGTTTGCCCTGCTCTACTCTTAATTTATTTAAAGCATAAAAAGCTATTTTTCGCTCTGATGGTTGTAGGTTTGGTAGCTGACTTTCCGTGAAAACAAACTCTTTTTCCAACTGCAATCCTACTTTTTCCATAACCCGAGTCGATGCTTTGTTGACTGTCAATGCCCATGCCACAACTCGTTGAACGTTCCATTCCATAAACCCCTTGCATATCAATGCCATGGAAGCTTCAGTTGCATATCCTTTTCCCCAAGTGGATTGGCACAATCGGTAACCTAGAGCAATTTCATTGCTGCTAGCTATTTGTAATTCAACGGCAAATTGATGTTCAACAGCAGGGTAGAAGTGACACCACCCGATAAATTCATTGCTTGATTTTTCTACAGCTGCCCAAAAGCCAAAGCGATCGTATTTCTGATAGTATCCCAACCATTTAGGCAGTACTTGTTCTTTAATAGTGTTGTATTCTGTTGGCTGACCCCCGTTAATAAAACGCATAACTTTGGGGTCGCTATCGAGTTTAAAAAGGTTTTCAGCATCTTCTGCTGTGAAGAAGCGCAAAATCAATCGTTCTGTTTCTAAAAAGACTTTCATGACTATCCCAAGCACGAGGATACAGCTAAACTAGCTACGATTTTAGAGAGCTTATTTCCAGAATTATGGCAAATTTAACGATTGATTAAAATCTTGCCTCTGTAGCAGGGAAGGAGAAACAGACATTGAATTTCATTACTATATTGGTATCAATAGTCAATTTCCCAGTCTCATGACTTTCTACTAGAGGTGCTTTATGGACAACTTTAGCTTTTATAAAAAATTAAGCGAGCCAAAACCACCGAATATGAGACACTACGTCACACTTCGTGTCTCATATATACTTCAGGCGGTGGATGTAGGCGAGCGGCAAGTCCCTTTAGGGACAGTGACATCATGTTGTATCGTGATGTCTTTGCTCTTCAATATACCTACGAACTGTGTCGCTACTTACATTGCCAGCAGTAGAGACAAAATACGAACTTGTCCACAAACTAGGCAGTTTTAGCAAACGTGGAAATTCTTGTCTGAGTAATCTAGAACTTCTTCCTTTAATAGCGTTAGCCACTTGATGTGGAGCTATTTCAGGTGGAACGTTAACAAATAGGTGAACGTGGTCTGGCATAATTTCTAGTGCTATAATCTTCCACTCTTTCTCTTGACAAACTTCCCAAACAATTGTTCTTAGTCGGTTTTCGACATCTCCAATCAAAATCTTCTTCCGTCTTTTTGGTATCCAGACTAGATGATAGTTAACCAAGGAAACGGAATGATTTTTTCTTCGATACTGTTGCATAATTCCGGGAAATTACCCTAAAGGGTTCGCCAGTCCCCTACAGAAGGAAACCTTCAAAGCAGGGCTGGCTCACGATATATTATTGTAGACATAGATAATATATCAACAATTAAGGAGGTGATACAACTTGCTAACAAACTATGTATACAAGCTACGCCCTAACGTTTCTCAATCAGAAAAGATGGACACCTGGGTTGATATGCTTAGGAGTCATTACAACTGGTGTTTAAATGATAGAATTGCCCAATACAATCAACAATTCATTCAAGGCGACTATTGCGACATTAGAACAAGGGCAGAGGCTTGCCCAATAACTTGTTTTGTTAGCAAGAATGGAGCTACAGGAGAACCTTGGAAAGACAATAAATTAGATAAAGAGGGAAAGTCTGCCGGACAGAAGTTTCTGTCCGGCGAGCTTTCCGGGAACTTAAAAAATCCTAGAAGAAGTGCCGGAGATATTCAGATAACCAGTTTGCCAATACTTAAAAAAGCTAGACCCTGGTACGCTGAGATTGATTCTACAGTATTGCAACAAAACGTTAAACGTCTTGATGTAGCATACAAAAACTTCTTTGAAGGTAGAGGGTTTCCACAATTTAAAAACCGTAGTAACTTCACTTCTTTTACCTATACAGTAGGAATAAAAGTACAAGGGAATAAAATCTACCTACCTAAAGTAGGTTGGATGAGATTCCACAACTCTCGCTTAATACCTGATGGTTTTACCATCAAAGCTGTAACTGTCCGTAAGCGTCAAGATGGTTGGTATATTTCTGTCCGAATGGAAGACAAAAGTGTACCTGAATACATTTCAAAACCTTTAACAGAAGTTGAAAAAGTGCTTGGTTGCGATTTAGGGATTACTAAACTCGTGCATTTATCAGACGGTTATCAAATTGATAATCCTAAGTTTAGTACTAACCGAAAGACTAAACACCTACTAAAAGTCAGACAGAGACGGGTTAGCCGCAAAGTTAAAGGCAGTAAAAACAGGAAAAAAGCAGCTAAAAAAGTTGGAAGATTACACAAACGTGTCAGTGACAAGCGTTTAGCGTACCAATGGTATGTGGCTAACAAAATCGTCTCTCGTAATGTAGACGGTATTGGTTTGGAAGACTTAAATGTATCTGGTATGTTACGTCGTTGTAAGGTAAAAGTGGATGAGAAAACAGGACGGTTTTTAAAGAACGGACAAAGCCGTAAAAAAGGTTTAAACAGGTCTATCTCGGATGCTAGTTGGTCGGAGTTAACTTCAAAAATTGAGTATCTCGCTGAGAAGCAAGGAAAGGTTGTGATTAAAGTTAATCCTCGAAATTCTTCATGTGAATGCAGGAATTGCGGACATATAGACAAATTGAATCGTGATAAAGAAAGATTCATTTGTACGAGTTGCGGACACATGGAACACGCCGATCTAGGAGCCGCAAAAACAGTTCGAGATAGAGCAAAACAAGTAATTCAAAGTATGGTACGTGGGGACTCCGCGAAACCTGACGCCGATATCAGCAAGTCTGGTGAATGTTCGTCTAAACGCCCGAAACAACGCAAGGAGACGAGCCAGTGCGTTGCCTCTCTTTCCCCCGGTTGAAGCACCTGGCGTATCAGCACGCCCTATGGGCAAACGTGTTGAGCCTGGGAACCTGTGCAAACAGGATATTAAGGCAGCAATGTCTTAAGAATCGCCCTTGCTTTAGCAGGGCGAGTGTCAAAATCCCGTAAAAATCCTATTTGGCAAAGGTCAAATCGCCAGTATTACAGCTGAAATTCCTGCAAGCGCCAAAATTCTTGTCACATATGGTGGAGGTAGTATCAAGACGAATGGTGTTTATGACCAAGTTATGTCTGCGGTGGCTGGACGTCAGGTGATGGAGTTTGGAGGTATTGAACCCAATCCCCGTTTGGAAACACTGATGAAAGCGGTGGAACTAGTGCGAAATGAAGGGATTGACTTTTTACTGGCTGTTGGTGGCGGCTCTGTGATTGATGGTACAAAATTTATCGCAGCTGCTGTTCCCTTTACGGGCGACCCTTGGGACATTCTGGCAAAAACAGCACCTGTGAAAGATGCTTTACCCTTGGGTGTTGTACTGACAATACCTGCCACTGGTTCGGAAATGAATACATTTTCAGTGGTAACCAAGTGGGAAACTAAGGATAAATTAGCTTTCAGCAGCCCTTTGGTATATCCCCGTTTCTCGGTTCTCGATCCAGAAACAACTTTCTCTCTACCTCAAAAGCAAATTGCTAATGGGATCGTTGATGCTTTTACTCATGTGATGGAACAGTATTTGACTTATCCTGCTCATGCACCTTTACAAGATCGAATGGCAGAGTCTATCTTAAAAACGCTGATTGAAATAGGACCAAAAACTCTGGCCGATCCCAAGGACTATGATGCACGTGCTATTTTCATGTGGTGCGCTACTATGGCTCTCAATGGGCTGATTGGTGTAGGAGTCCCTCAGGATTGGTCTACTCATGATATAGGTCACGAACTGACTGCGTTACACGGATTGGATCACGCTCAAACTTTGGCTATTGTACTCCCTAGCACTATGTCAGTTAGGCGCAGTAGCAAATGGCAGAAACTTTTACAATATGCCGAACGAGTTTGGGGTATTGTGGATGGTACTGAGGAAGAACGGGTTAATGAGGCGATCGCTTCAACTCGCAACTTTTTTGAATCTGTTGGTGTACGTACTCGTCTCTCAGACTATGGTATTGGGCGCGAAACCATTCCAATCATTGTTGAGCGTTTGGAGAAACGGAGACAGGTTGCATTGGGCGAACAACAGGATGTCAATCCTCAAGTCGTTGAAGAGATTCTTCAACTTTGTGGTTAAAATTTTTTCTGAAAGATTTACGAGCCCTAAGAGTTGCGATCGAAAACATGAGAACTTATGACCCAGACTCAAAGTAAACGAGTCACCTTTGAAGAATTTGCTGCTTGGCGTCCAAAAAACGGACGTTACGAACTACATAATGGGAACGTTGTTGAAATGGCGCAACCTTGAGGGGGACATGAAACAAGGGTTAATAAATCATATTGTAAACGTTGCGAAGTGCGGCTAGAAGCCGCCATAGCAACATCAGTTTAGAATCCCCTTGCTTCTAGAGAGGAGAGATGTCAAGCTCATTCAATTAGATAAAAATTTGAACAACACCTGTAATGTTGTCATTGCCATAACCAAATGCCATAGCTTCTTGATAAATGTTATGAATGGCAGTAGATGCGGGAATTAAAGCACCAAAGGCTTGTGCGGTTTGGATGAAATAACGGAAATCTTTCTCTACTAATTCAATTGGAAACATCGGTGCATGATTATTTATGGCCATTAGACTTCCTGCGCCCAATGCAGCTGGACTGATTACAGGTAAATCACCCAGATACTGCATTGCTTTTACACTGGTTATTCCGTTCTTGTCCAGCATTCCGATAATTTCTGCTAATGCCGCAACCTGAATGCCAAATAGTGCATTAACAGCCAGTTTCATCGTCATTCCCTGACCTACTGAACCGATATGATGGATGCTTGAAGCACCTGCGGACAACAGAACAGGTTGAACTTGTGCCAAGGTTTGTGCTTTTCCCCCAACCAGATAAATGAGTTTCTTTGCTTCTGCCTGCTGCCGCGACCCGACCACTGGAGCATCGAGAAAGGCAGCTCCACGATTTAAGATTTCATCTGCCAATTCTCGTGTCCAATCTACGGTTAAAGTGCTGGATTCAATCGTGATTGCATCTTTGCTCAGTCCCAGTGCCGCACCTATTTTCGGGTCAAGCCAGATGCTTCGTGACACGTCATTATCAGTGACCATACTAATCACAATATCAGCTTGCTCGGCAGCTTCTTTGGGTGTTGTGGCATAAACAGCCCCACGATCCAGTAAGGGCTTTACCTTAGAAGCTGTACGATTATATACAACAACTTGATATTTTGCATTAAGCAAGTTCTGCACGATGCGAGATCCCATTGCTCCGGCTCCCAAAACTGCAATCCGTTTCATTCCCGCCCCTCCAATAATTTGTTGATTGACAAAACTATATTTGCTGTCCAAACAGTGATAAATATCAATTTATGAATGGCTCTCGTGCATTTTTTACATTAATTGCTGTCTATTAGTGCAAAATAATATCTATAAAAATCATGTTTGCTGCAGATTAATTCTTGTAATTCGGTAATGGACTTATCAGTACTAAAACTTTTTGTGGAAGTCATGAGGCGGGGTAGTTTTGCATCTGTTGCCCGTGAGCGCAATCTAGATCCTTCTTCAGTCTCACGGGCGATCGCTTCATTAGAAGAAGAGTTGGGAATCAGATTATTCCAGAGGACGACTCGCAAATTGTCAGCAACTGAGGCTGGGATGATCTACTTTGAGCGCATTGAACCATTGGTTGAGGAGATACAGCAAGCAATTGATATAGCCACAGACATTTCCGGTCAGCCCAAGGGAACTCTCCGCGTCACAGCTTCTGTCTCTTTCGGGCTCAAGTGCATTGTGCCGTTATTGCCTAAATTTAATTCGTTATATCCCGCGCTTACAGTCGATCTGTTACTAACTGATGCCGTTGTTGATTTGTTGGCTGAACAAATTGACCTAGCAGTGCGTCTCGGACTCCTGGCTGACTCCACTCTGATTGCCCAACAATTAATGCGAACTCACTATTCGGTTTGTGCTAGTCCAGGTTATCTCAAGTGTTCGCCACCGTTGGAAAAACCGAGCGATGTGGAGCAACATAAGTGTCTACTTTTTCCGCTATCAGGGTTTCGCTCACGATGGATTTTCAAAGATCGCCAGGGTGAACTGAGTGATGTTTCTGTCTGTGGACACATTGTAATTTCAAATGCGATTGCCCTTCAGCAGTGTGCAATCGCAGGTATGGGTTTAGCATTGCTCCCAAACTGGTTGATTGACGAAGATTTACGGGTTGGTTCCCTCGTCAACTTGTTTCCAGATTACGATGTAACAGCAACGAATTTCAACACCGCCGCTTGGTTTGTCTATCCAACTCGTACTTATATTCCACTAAAAGTTCATGTATTCATAGAATTTTTCAAGAAATCTGTTTTAGGGTTAGCAATAGACTAAAGGTTGGGATGTAAGTAAAGACGCATAAAAATTTACTTTTATTTTAGCTCTTTCGCGATTACCATCTCTGGCAAACCAGTCATGTTTTCTTCCATTCCTGCAACTATATTCCTCGATTGACTACTTGACTGAGGATAACTCATCGGTTTAAATAGGATAAGACCAATTGGTCGGAAATATCAAAATGTCTAAAGGCGAAGAAACCAAAGAGAAAATTCTCCAACAAGCAGCCGAACTGTTTAATCAACAGGGTTATGCTGGTGCATCAATTGCAGATATTATGCGTGTCACGGGATTGCAGAAAGGAGGCATATATAATCATTTTCAAAGTAAAGACGATCTCGCATTACAAGCATTTGATTTTGCGATCGCTCAAATGAAAGAGCGTTACAGAACTATATTGCGTAGCAAGCATTGTGCGGTGGATAGGTTGCAAGCGATTGTAGATATCTTTCGCAGCAACATAGATAACCCAATTATCAAGGGAGGTTGTCCCATACTGAACACAGCTATTGAGAGTGACGACACGCACCCTGCTTTGCGAGAACGAGCCAAACAAGCAATGGACTCTTGGCGGGAAATAGTATCTCAAATTATCCAAAAGGGGATCGAAAGGGGCGAAATTCGCCCGACGGTTAACATTGATGAAACAGCTACCATCATGATTTCTTCACTTGAGGGTGCTGTTATGCTAAGCAAGCTCTACGGAGATCTGATTCACATAGATATAGTCACTCAGCATTTAAACGAGTATATAAGGAGCCACTTGCAAATCTAGAGCAATTAAACTGTATTAAGATTACTCTTATCTCAAATCAGACCAATTGGTCGGAAAATGCTCAAGGTTCCCCATGAAAAAAGACTTATCGTACTTGCTAGCAAAAAAGCAGAATCATCAAAAAATTGTAGCCCTGACAGCATATGATTATCCTACAGCGCTGTTGGAAGATAAGACTGGAGTTGATATCATTTTCGTTGGTGACAGTGTAGGAACAAATATACTTGGATATGATAGCGAACAAGAAGTTACGGTAGATGATATTGCCCATCATCTGAAAGCTGTTCGACGAGGAGTATCCCAAGCGTATATTCTTGGCGATTTGCCTTATAATTCCTATGAAACTCCCGAACAAGCACTCGATAATGCCAAAAAACTTTTAGCACATGGAGCAGATATTGTTAAATTAGAAGGTGTACGAGAAAAAGTCATCAAGCATCTGATCGACCATGATATAAAAGTATGCGGTCATCTTGGTTTGCTACCACAAACGCAGCAGCAGAAGAGGGTACAAGGAAAAACTTTTGAACAAGCGAAGACAATTATTGAAGATGCGATCGCATTGGAAAAACTTGGTATATCAATGCTCGTTTTGGAACTGATTCCTGAAGAACTCGGTCAAATCGTGACTGAAAAACTCAGCATTCCTACCATTGGAATTGGTTCGGGGCGGTTTACTGATGGACAGGTTCTTATCGTAAACGACATATTAGGAATAACACCCCGCAAGCTAAAACTTGCAAAAACATATCAAGACTATCAAACTTTGACTGCCCAAGCAATACAAAAGTATAAGGAAGATGTTGAACAAAATCTATTTCCTACAGAAGAAAATGTTTGGCACATGGCAGAGGAAGAGTTAAAACATCTCCGCTAATTTCACACCTACAATCTCTATAAGTGATTGATACAACGAAACGTATTGGCATATCAACAAACAGACCAATCGGTCTTTTTACCAACACAATCTTAATAGGAAGAATGTTCCATGCTCAAGTTTTACTACAATCCTCGGTCACCAATGGCACGTCGTGTATGGGTAACCTTATTAGAAAAAGAAATTTCTTTTGAGCCGATTTTGCTAAATTTAAATGGTGACCAAATGGAACCAGAATTTTTAGGAATTAACCCTTTTCACCACATTCCTGTCATCATTGATAATGGGTTTAGGGTTATAGAATCTTTAGCCATTATGGATTATTTAGAAGCTAAGTATCCCACACCAGAAATGTTGCCTAAAGAAGCCCAAGCATTGGCGACAGTAAGAACAGTACAAATGGTAACGAATAACGAGCTTTTGCCCCAAATAATTACACTCATGTACAAAGATGCAAGTTCTCCCCAATTTGTGCAAGCTACAGAACACGTAAATAAAGTTTTTAGCTTTTTAACAGATATTTTAGGAGAAAATTCTTATTTTGGAAGCGATCGCTTAACCTTTGGAGATATTGTTGTCGGAGGAACCATATCTTTACTGGTAAAGGTAGGTATAAGTCTTAACAATTACCCCAAATTAAATGATTGGTATGAACGCTTGATGCAACGAGAAGCGTGGAGCAAAACAGAATTGAGTCAGGAAGAGTTTGAACAATTTAAGCGGGTTCTCAACATAATACGCAAACGTAAGTTGAGCCAAACTCGCTCTCAACCTGCGACAGCTGTTACCTAATTTGCCAAGTATACTGGGTATATGTGTGATAAACTTCCGCCAATTGTTGTCGTTCAGATGAGTATGGAAAAACAACCGATTCAAGTTATTGGAGGTGGACTAGCCGGGACAGAAGCAGCATGGCAAATAGCCCAAGCTGGGATACCTGTCATTCTGTGGGAAATGCGTCCAAAACAATTGAGTGGTGCTCATCACACGGAACATTTGGCAGAATTAGTATGTAGCAATTCATTTGGGGCAATGGCAAGCGATCGCGCTGCAGGTTTGTTGCATGAAGAGTTGCGTCGGCTTGGTTCTATCGTGATCTCAAAAGCGGACGAACACTCAGTCCCAGCAGGTGGAGCACTTGCTGTCGATAGGGGACAATTTAGCTCCGATTTAACAGAAACCCTTGCTCGCCATCCCTTAATTGAACTGCGTCGGGAAGAGTTGCGTGCTATTCCTGAAGGGATTGTTGTTTTAGCAACGGGTCCTTTAACCAGCCCGGACTTAGCAGAAGATTTGCGCCGCTTCACTGGGATGGAATACCTCAGCTTTTTTGATGCTGCTAGCCCGATTATTGTGGGAGAATCGATTAACCGCGATATTGCATTTCTTGCCTCTCGTTACGATAAAGGTGAAGCAGCATATCTCAACTGTCCGATGAATAAAGAGCAGTACCTGCGCTTTTGGCAAGAACTTTGTGCAGCCGAACAAGTGGAATTAAAAGATTTTGAGAGGGAAACAGCAAAATTTTTTGAAGGTTGTTTGCCAATCGAAGAACTCGCAAGGCGGGGAGAAGATACCATGCGCTACGGTCCCTTAAAACCCGTGGGATTGTCAGATAGTCGTACTGGAGAACGTCCTTATGCTGTGGTACAGTTGCGGCAAGAAGACAAAGCCGGACAGCTTTGGAATATGGTGGGTTTCCAAACTAATTTGCGGTGGGGCGAGCAAAAGCGCATTTTTCGATTAATTCCCAGTTTGGAAAATGCAGAGTTTGTAAGATTGGGAGTGATGCACCGCAATACTTTTATTAATGCTCCCGAGTTGATGCTCCCCAATTTGCAGTTTAAACAGCGCCCGACGTTGTTTGCTGCAGGACAGTTGATTGGAACTGAAGGCTACACAGCAGCAGCAGCAGGCGGCTGGTTGGCGGGAACCAATGCAGCTCGTGTTGCTTTGGGTAAAGAACCTTTGACTTTACCCAATACAACAATGATGGGGTCGCTGTTTGAATTTATTAGTTCGGCTTCACCCAAGCATTTCCAGCCAATGCCACCTAACTTTGGTATACTGCCAGACCTGGGAGAGAAAATAAAAAATAAACAGGAGCGTTACGGGCGTTATCGCGATCGCTCTCTTGCTGACATCCAAAACTTCGCAATTCATAACTAGTAACTCAATAATTAGGAATTACGAATTGCAAACTACTTTGATGCTTTCTTTTGGTCTTGGATTGTCTCGTCTTTAGTGGTGGCAATTCCATGAATGCCTATCGCTGCGATCGCTGCGCCAATAAATCCCCAAGTTCCATTGGAGAGTGCATTTATGCGGTGAACGAGATTGCGATGATAGGCAAGATCCAATTGTCTTTCATTGTTTCTGCCTTCCCTAACCAACCTTTCTACATACCTTTCAGTTCTTTGCATGGCTAGATAATCAAGGTTGAAGGAGTAAAGCGATGAACCTGATACCAACACACCTGGAATCACCAGAGTAATTAAGAGAATTGCTCTGCCTAAGCTCATAAAACCTCATCAGGCGACATTTCTGACTCAATGCTGACATGAGTGGCATTTTGTGATAGTATCTGGCGAACAAATTGGAAATGATGGGTTAAAAGTATCAGTAGATACCTCAGCTATTACTTTTAAAAAATCCTCTTAACTTTACTCTAACTTATCCTTCTTCGCCCATAGAAGTAGTGCTGTAGATGGAAACTAAGAACATCAAGACCTAAAAACAATCATTCATTGAACTATAGTACTATGACTCAGACTTCCACAAATACCATAACTGCATATTTGCAACAAATTAGCCGGATTCCTTTGCTGACTCGCGAATCTGAAATTGAATATGGCAAACAAGTGCAGTTAGCGATCGCATTATATGAAGTCGGATCTAGCTTATGCGATCGCTTGGGTCGTTCTCCAACTTATCAAGAGTGGGCTGAGCAAGTTGCTTCTCTTGGGAAGGACTATCCCAAAACTGTAGCAAAACTACAACAGGCGATCGCCGCAGGTGAAACTGCCAAGCGTAAAATGATGGAGGCTAACTTGCGGTTAGTTGTTTCTATTGCCAAGAAGTATGTAAAACGTAATGTTGAACTGTTAGATCTCATTCAAGAAGGGACTATTGGGCTGCAAAGAGCTATCGAAAAATTCGATCCGACGAAGGGCTATCGGTTCTCAACTTACGCTTACCTGTGGATTCGTCAAGCAATTACCCGTGCTATTACAGAGCAAAGTCGCAGTATTCGCTTACCCCTCCAAATTAACAAGAAGCTCAATAAATTTAAAGCTCTTCAGCGCGAATTGTCTCAGAAGTTAGGACGCTCTGCAACTGCAAAAGAACTGGCATACGCCTTAAAGTTAACCCCTCAACAGTTAAGAGAGTATTTGCTCTGGGAACGCCAGATCCTCTCTCTCAATCAGCAAATCGGCGAGGATCGAGACACAGAACTATCTGATATTTTACCAGATCCTAGCGATTTGCCAGAAGAACAACTTGTCCAGTCTTCTGTACATGATACTCTAAGACAGTTAATTGCTAACTTAACTCAAGAACAACAAATGGTTTTGACTTTGCGCTATGGGTTACAGGATGGACAATCGCTCAGTCCAAAAGCAGTGAGCGAACGCTTGCATATCAGCCGCGATCGCGTATCTCGCTTGGAAGAAATAGCTATCAGGAATCTCCGCAAACATAAGGCAGATATTCAAGGATTTTGGGTAGCTAGTTGATTTTTTTACATTGGTTATAAGCCCCACACTTTAGCCGATTAAAGATGTATAAACTATACTCAATGTTTGT